>NZ_DJHG01000111.1:273-18475 GCF_002432955.1 Mesotoga sp. UBA5825
TTGGCAATCTGAGAAGGTAATTCCCAACTCCATTCTGCTCGTATATTGCAACCACACCTCTTGCATCTCCTCCGATAGCCACTCTTGCAGATGAAAAGCCTCCTATCGCATAGTTTCTTGCAATAGCTGCTCCCCCCACTGCAAAATCAAAGGAAACCGCAAGGCCCCCGCCTGCCAGATACAGCGCAATTGCCAATCCGCCAAATGCAGAGAAAAGACTGGCAGATGCTCCACCCAGAGAAAGCAGAAGAGAAAGCGCTACCCCTCCCAAGCTGAAAAGTCCGATTGAAACTCCACCAATGGCCAACACTCCGATTGCCACATTCACGACTGCAATGATGCCTTTTGCAACTCCAAACGGACGCGTATTTATGTGGATGAAAGGCAGGCCTAAAACAGTTGACTTTGAAATGAACTCATAACCGGCGTGGCCTCCGATACCGTAAGTCCGAGATAGCCTCGTGTGAACCTGGGTGTAAGTCGATTTCCTCTCTTCTATGAATTCTCTGGCATACGAAGCGGGGTCTCCCAGCACTTCAAAAGGATCCCCTTTACCACTGTCGAAGACCTTGTTTTGGATATCGTAGTTCATTTCTCTTCTAATTTTCTCTTTCGATTCTCTGTCGNNATTCTTTTCTCACTGATCATCTCTTCCCCCGGTTTCAGGCCCGACAAGATCGGGAGATTCCGGATCAGTCATACGCCTTCATTATCTCCCTATCCTCTTTCATCAGGTGTTCCGCTTTTTCATACATGTCTGATTTCTCCCAGAATGAAAGCTTCTCGTGGGCAGTGAGATATTTCATTGGTATGGGATGAGTCCCGATCACGACTGGAATCTCATAGTAACTCTCAATGAACTCCTTGAAATGACTTAGTCGTGGACAAGGTGGATAACCCACCACCATTCCCGTTGCGAGATGAATTACTTCGGCTCCGTTCTTGATCATCTCTTGAGGCACGTATTCTACATTTCCTCCCGGACAGCCTCCGCAATAAGAATAACCGACAAGAACCAGTTCTTCTTCATCAGGATAAATGGAAAAACCACCCACATGTTCTCTCATTGCTCTGAGACATTTCCCTCCCCCACAACTCTGATAGCGACCACAAATGATTATTCCGATTTTCTTCACAGAGACACCCCTTTCTAATGTGAAATACTTATCATCATCATTATAGCAATTCATGATGCTTTAGCTTCTTCGGTCGTACTATTGCCTATCTCGAGAAATAGCTGTATAATTCAACGGTTCATTTTCTTGGAGGTCGATATGAAGGATTTCACTAGGCGAATGCTTTCCATTGCGATACCAATAACACTTCAAAACCTGATGTCTAGCGGCCTCAATCTCGTTGATAACCTCATGATTGGACAATTAGGCACAACCGCAATAGCTTCCGTGGGTCTGGTGAATCAGGTGGTCTTTATTCTCAATATTCTCACCTTCGGGGTGTCTAGCGGAGCCGGAATATTCGTTTCGCAGTACTGGGGAAAAAGAGACGAAAAGAACATCGAGAAGACGCTCGGGCACATTCTCTACATTACCATGGGAGCCGCCGTTGTATTCTTTGTGCTGTTGTTCTTTTTCCCCGAAAGAGTATTAATGATCTTCACTACCGATACTGAAGTAATAAGAACCGGCGCGACATATGCAAGGCCAGTAGCCTTTTCAACGTTCCTGACATCATTTTCTTTTATTATCGCGATGGCTTTGAGAACAGTGGAAAAAGCCAGAATCCCTATGTATGTAAGTCTTGTCGCTCTGTCGATCAATACAGTGGTGAACTACGTGCTGATTTTTGGTTTTGGGCCAATCCAACCTCTAGGTGTTTATGGAGCATCACTCGCAACTCTCCTGTCAAGATTTGTGGAGTTCGTGATTTTTGTCAATATTGTCTTGCGAAGGAAAACCCCTGTAAGGCTTTCAAAATTCGCCTTCAAGTTCGAAGCACCGTTTTTCAAAAGGCTTATGAAATATGCTACTCCGGTGATAGTAAATGAGTTTCTGTGGAGCCTGGGTATTACAATGTACTCGCTTGTCATGGCAAGAATGGGTACTGAGTTTATAGCTGCCAGGAATATCTCTAGCACCATCGAAAACTTCGGGTTCGTCATTTTTGGTGGATTAGCTTCAGCGACAGTTGTCATGGTTGGAGCAGAACTGGGAAGGAATAACTTCACTCAGGCAAAGTATAACGCAAAGAAGTTGCTTCAGCTTACTGTGATGACCGCAGTGGCAACCGGCCTTATCATCATTCTGCTTTCGAGGATCATCGTGAATTTCTACAATATTGATCAGGGACTTAAGAATATTGTCCTAACCATAATTATCATTGTGGGCATCTCCCAGCCAATCAAAATGTTTAATGCAGTGAACATCGTCGGGGTTCTCCGAAGCGGAGGAGACACCAGAGCAGCTATGATCATCGAGATTGCATCGCTTTGGGGAGTGGGAATTCCTCTTGTGGCCGTCACCGGACTGGTACTGAAATGGCCGCTCACTCTCGTCTACGTCGCGATGATGATTGAAGAGCTCTTCAAGGCAATTCTGGGAGTCAGAAGGACCTTGACCTGGAAGTGGCTGAAAAACGTTGTTGATTAGGAGCAACCCGGATCAAAAAAGGCCGAGTAACAGTCTCTTCGGCCCTAGATAAACTTGTCATGCAAGCTGCTTCTTACTCAGGTCTGCAGAAACCTAAGGAAGAGCTGAGCGTAAATTCTTGCCACGAGAAGAACATCTTCAATCGATATCCTTTCATTTGGCTGATGGGCCAGTTCAACGTTTCCGGGCAACAAAGCTCCGAAAGCCACGGCATTTGGTACTGCCCGGGCGTACGTTCCTCCACCAATAGCTATCGGTTCTTCATCGTGTCCCGTCACTTCCTTATATACTTCCCTGCACATCTTTACCAATTCCGAATCGGGAGATACATAAAGCGGCTTCTGGTGATGGTAGGTTTCGACCCGGAATCCATTGAAAGCCTCTTCAATCTGCGATCTTATCATTGCTTCATTGAAGAAAACGGGGTATCTGATGTTAATTACCAGCTTCAGGACTCCGGCTTGAAGCCTGAGAGTTCCCATATTGAGAGTCAATTCTCCAGACATCGAATCCCTTCCGGAAATTCCTAACGATTCGCCACAGAATTCGTAACCAATCTTGTTTCTTATTGTACTCAAGAGCCTCTTCATCTCGGAATCCTCCAGGGGAAGCTCCGCGAGAAGGTCTACCAGAGCTGCCAATGCGCTCTGCCCTTTATTTGGGGTTGATCCGTGAGCGGAGATTCCCGTTATCGAAATCTCAACTCTTCTATCCGACTTATTTATCTCTAGTTTAGTATTATTCTTCGGTGAGAAGGAGCGAATTTTCTCTAGAATCTCGTCGTCTGCACCCCTGAGAACGACCTTTGCTGACGAAGCAACCATGTTTGGTGCTTCTCCGGCAGTCAAGTTCTCGATTACCAGCCCTTTCTCTCTACTGATGGCAGGTGCTGAAATCCCGTAATTCACTATTCCTTTCTCCGCAAAAATCACAGGAAAATCGGCATCGGGTGTCACAGAAAAATCCGGGATCTCTTCGTGCTTGACATAGTACTTCATACACTCCCAGCCAGTTTCTTCGTTTGTTCCGAAAATCAGCCTAATTCTCTTGGAGGGCTTCTTAACATAGTTCTTTATTGCCTTGAGAGCATAAAGTGCTGCAATCATAGGGCCTTTGTCATCCTGAGTTCCTCTTCCCCAGATCTCTCCGTCCTTCACCAGGCCGCTGTAAGGTGGAACTTCCCAACCTTCTCCTTCTGGAACTACATCAAGGTGACCAAGAACACCGAAAGTCTCGCCCAATCCATAATCTACTATGCCCACATACCCATCGGCGTTCCTTGCCTCAAAGCCTAGCTTCTGCGCCAACTTGATAGTTTGATCAAGCGAATCCCTTACCCCTTTTCCAAAGGGACCGCCATCCACCGGAGTATCCTGAACCGACTTGATTTTAATTGAATCGGATATTGATCTTACCAGTTCCTCCTTCAGGGAAATCACAATTTCGTCAAGTTTTCTATCCACTTTTCTCCTCCTTACACTATTATCTCTTTTATTTCCTGTGACTCTCCTCTTTTGCATAATAGAGTTCCCTCACTACTTGCCACCAAAATATAGCCATCAATACCGGATATTGCCAGCTTCTTCTGTGTGTGATTGATCAGCAAACAGTTTTTCACCTCTCTTGTTGAGAATTCTCCTTCAATTGCGTTCCCGTTCTTGTCTTTAATTAGCAAATCATAAACCGCATCCCAGGACCCTATGTCATTCCAGTAGAAATTCCCCTGCACAGTAACAACTCTAGAAGACCTTTCCATTAGACCGTAGTCAATCGAAATCTTCGGAAGTCTCTCATAGATCTCTTCGATTTCTTCGGGCCTGTCTTTGATCTCGCAGATTACAGAAAATAGATCGGGGAAGTTCTCTGAAAGCTCTGAATCAAAAACGCTCTTCCTCCAAACAAACATCCCCGAATTCCAAAGAAACCTGCCTGACCGAAAATACTGCTGAGCAGTCTCGTAGTCAGGCTTTTCGTGGAACTTCTTCACCGCATAGACCTCATCGTTTTCATCAACCACATTTCCCCTCTCTATGTATCCATAGCCTGTGTAGGGATGTGTGGGAGTTATTCCTATAGTAACAAGCGATTCGTGAGACTCAGCAAATCTGATCGCCGTCCTTAACGTCTTCAGAAAATTCTCTTTATCTCTTATTACGTGATCTGCGGGAACAATAACCATAGTGTCTTCGGGAGAAAACCTACTGCTCCCGAGAGCGATGGCGGGAGCAGTGTTTCTTCTCATCGGCTCGAAAATCACATTTTCACTCGGGAAGAGAGGCAGATAGTACTGCATAAGAGGATATTGCTCTCTTGTAGTAATTATGATTGTCTCGTCGGTAAGCTCTTCCATTCTTTCGATAGTCTCTTCAATCATCGTTTTGTTTGACCCAAACTTGTGAAATTGCTTGGGTCTTTTTTTTACGCTAACAGGCCAAAGCCTTTCCCCTATTCCCCCAGCCATTATTAGAGTCTTGACCATGCACATCTCTCCTTCCCGATAGATCCGATATCTATAGCATACCAGAAAGGTAGAGCTTTACCCGGCAAAGGCGGAGAGGTAATTTTTCGGAAAAATCGTGTATAACAGAATAGAAAGAGAGACATAGAAACTATTGTTCGACCCTGTACGCTTCTAATTAGCGCCGGCGAGCTTTGATAAAGTTACAGTTTGAAGGCAAAATAAATGAAGGGGGTGCTGTTTTGGAAAAGACGATGGTTAGAGTGAGAATGAGTCTTCATGATGCTCATTACGGGGGAAACCTTGTTGATGGAGCAAGAATCCTTCAGATGTTCGGAGACGTGGCTACTGAGCTCTTGATTACAAGCGATGGCGATGAAGGGCTTTTCAAAGCCTATGATAACGTTGAGTTTCTCGCTCCCGTCTACGCAGGGGATTACATTGAAGCAACAGGGGAAATTGTCTCTAGAGGCAACACATCTAGAAAGATGACATTTCAAGCCTTCAAAGTTGCTCAGGCAAGACCTGATATCAATGATTCCGCGGCTGAGAGCCTTTCTGAACCTGTCCTAGTATGCAGAGCTAGTGGTACATGCGTAGTACCCAAGAACAAGCAGAGGAAAAACGATGGATAAGTTGATAATCACTGCAGCTCTTACCGGTGCAGAAGTCACGAAAAAACAACAACCGGCGCTACCGGTTTCTCCTGAAGAAATCTCGGAGGCAGCATACGAGTGTTTTCTCTCAGGAGCGAGCATTGTCCACGTTCATGCAAGAGACTCGTCGGGAAAGCCCACACAGGATCGTGAAATCTATAGAGAAATTATGGAAAGAATCAGAAGCAAGTGCGATCTGATATTCCAGCCATCCACCGGTGGAGCAGTATGGCATAAAGTGGAAGAGAGATCTCAACCTCTTGAGATCAATCCGGAGATGGCGACCCTCTCTGCCGGAACGTGCAACTTTGGAGATGATGTCTTCTTCAATTCAGAGAAAACAATGGAGTATTTCGCTCTGGAGATGAAAGAGAAAGGAATAAAGCCTGAGATAGAGGTATTTGAAAGAGGCATGATAGAAAATGCTCTACGTTTGCAAAAAAAAGGACTGTTAGGAAGCCCAATACACTTTGACTTTGTTCTTGGTGTTCCGGGTGCCTGCCCAGGGAATATCGAAGACCTGATTCACATGGTTAACAATATACCGACTGACAGTACCTGGACCGCAGCAGGAATTGGTAGGTATGAGCTCCCTTTGGCAACAGTTGCTATCCTGATGGGAGGACATGTTAGAGTGGGATTTGAAGACAATATCTACTATAGAAGGGGAGAGCTTGCGGTTTCTAACGCTCAGCTGGTGGAGAGAGTAGTGAGAATCGCAAAAGAGTTGGGCAGAGACATAGCAGCTCCTAACGAAGCAAGAGAAATACTTGGAATTAGGAGGAAAGATAAATGAAGGGATGTCCATTTGGGAGCCATAGAGTTATTGAGCCGCTCGGATTCCTCCCTCAAGCAGCGAGAAAAATTGACAACTCAGAGGATCTTTATGACAACGAAATCTCCGTTGATGTGGAAACCCTTAACGTTGACTCCGCTAGTTTCACACAGATGAGAGAAGCTTGCAAAGACGATGAATTGGGAATCGCTGCCATGATAATCGATATAGTCAACAATAGGGGGAAGCTTCAGAATCCAGTTACAGGCTCAGGAGGAATGCTAATTGGTCGAGTCTCGCGGATAGGAGAAGCCCTTAAAGACCGTAAATTAGAAGTTGGCGACAGAATTGCCTCACTTGTTTCGCTATCCTTGACGCCGCTGAAAATCGAGAGGATTCTGAAGGTGCATCTCGAAAAAGATCAGGTGGATGTCGAAGGGAAGGCTATACTGTTTGAGAGTGGGATATACGCAAAACTGCCATCAGATATTCCCGCTAAGATGGCCCTTGCAGTTCTGGACGTTGCGGGAGCTCCGGCGCAAGTCGACAAGCTTGTGCAGCGTGGTATGAGTGTAGCAATACTTGGGGGTGGCGGAAAATCCGGAGTGTTATGTTGCTACCAAGCGATGAAGAAATGCGGTGACTCAGGAAAAGTGATTGTAGTAGAATATTCTGAAGAAAATGCGAAGAGGATCCGAGAGCTTAACCTTGCCCATGAGGTAGTTATTGCAGATGCAACAAAGCCTCTTGAAGTCTACAATAAGATTCACGAACTGACAGCAGGTAAGCTCTGTGATGTGGTAGTAAACAATGTGAATGTTCCCAACACTGAGATGAGCTCGATACTCGTTACCAAAAACGAAGGCATAGTTTATTTCTTCAGCATGGCCACCTCCTTTACCAGAGCAGCCCTAGGAGCAGAAGGTGTCGGGAAGGATATTACCATGATCATCGGGAACGGGTATACCAAAGGCCACGATGAGCTTGCGTTGGACATTTTGAGAGAATCAGACAGTATTAGAAGGCTTTTTCAGAAGCTATACATTTGAGGTGGAGCAATGCGAGATTACAGGGAAATTCCAATGTGGAAAGAGGTTACTACTGCTCAATGGAGTGACTGGCGCTGGCAGGTAGCCAACAGAATCAAGACTGTTGAAGCTCTCAGGCAGATAATCGAAATCACCGAAGAAGAAGCCCTCGGAATTGCCGAGTGCCTTAGAACGCTTCGAATGTCAATTACACCGTACTATGCAACTCTCATGGACCCAATCAATCAAAGATGCCCGATAAGAAGGCAGGCAGTTCCCACGGACAAGGAACTAAGAATCGACAGATGGGATATGATTGACCCACTTCATGAAGATGAAGACTCTCCGGTTTCGGGACTCACTCACAGATACCCCGACAGGGTCCTCTTTCTAATTACAGACCAGTGCTCGATGTACTGTAGGCATTGTACACGACGAAGATTTGCCGGTCAACTCGATAAGCCAAGAACGAGAAAGGAAATTGACGATGCACTTGAATACATTAGGCAAACCCCAGAGGTAAGAGATGTGCTGCTCTCCGGAGGAGATGCATTGCTTGTAGGAGACGAATATCTCGAGTACATTCTTAGCGAGCTGAGAAAGATCCGCCACGTGGAGATAATCAGAATTGGCACCAGGACACCTGTCGTTCTTCCCCAACGAGTGACTCCCGAACTTGTAGAAATGCTGAGAAAATACCACCCGATTTGGATTAACACTCATTTCAACCATCCACTGGAGATCACTCCCGATTCTACGAGAGCATGCGAAATGCTCGCTGATGCAGGAATACCGTTGGGAAATCAATCCGTTCTCCTTCGAGGAGTGAATGATTCCCCCTACATAATGATGGAGCTCGTACACCAGCTTGTCAAAATACGAGTTAGACCCTATTACATATATCAATGCGATCTCTCTCAAGGAATTGGCCATTTCAGAACTTCCATAAGGAAAGGAATAGGAATCATGGAGTCTTTGATTGGAAATACTTCGGGACTATGCGTTCCAACGTTCGTGGTCGATGCCCCCGGCGGAGGCGGTAAGATTAGAGTGATGCCCCAGTACAACATCTCCGAGTCAGATAGAGTAGTCGTTCTAAGAAATTATGAAGGGGTAATAACCACGTATCATGAGCCGGAGGATACTTCCAGCGACGTTGATGACAGTCTCTATAAAGAGAAATACGAGTTTACGGGTGTCTCCGACCTTCTTTATGGAAATTCCATGAGTTTCGAACCCACGACCCTTCAGAGAAGAGAAAGAATTAAGAAGTGGAAAGAAAAGAAGGTGAAGAAATGAGATTTCGAGATTTCTATGAAGGCAAAAGTTTCTCTACAAAGAGAGTGATCACAACAGCTATGGTAGATTCATTTGCCGAGTTGACTGGCGACAAGAATCCTGTTCATACTGACGAAGAATTCGCGAAAAACACACGTTTTGGAAGGAGGATAGCTCACGGGATGCTTTCTGTAGGAATCATCTCGGCCATCCTTGGAAATGACTTTCCTGGACCGGGTTCTATCTATATGAGACAAGAAGTCAAGTTCTTGAAGCCAATCTTTTTGGAAGAGGAAGTGAAGATCACTATCGAAATCCTCGAAAAAAACGAAGAGAAAAAGAGACTACTGGTTCGTACAACTGTCGAGAAGAGCAATGGAGAGAAGGCAGTTGACNNTTGACGGCGAAGCATTGCTGCTCTTCACTGGAGAATGAGACCTCCCATCAGCGTCATTGAATTAACCGATGGAATTGAAACAGTATCCGTGATCGGCCTGGAAAAGAACACCGGTAAGACGGTCGTACTTAATCGGCTGTTGAGAGAGTTTAGAAAAGAGGGAGTCTCTGTTGGACTGACATCAACGGGACTTGAAGGTGAGAAGATAGACCAGATTTACCTGAATAAAAAGCCCGAGATCAATGTCAGTAAAGGCACTTATTTCGCAACATCCGAGAAGGACTTCCACAACCGACGGTTTTCCGCCACTGTGTTAGACCTGAGGGATTACAGATCCCCTCTCGGCAGAACGGTCTTCGCAAGAGCAGAGACTGCTGGGAAAGTAATAATTTCGGGGCCATCTATTTTGGACTATCTGTGCGAAACTGTAAAGACGTTGAAATCCTATGGCTGTGATAAGGTTCTTATAGATGGTTCTACATCGAGACTTAGCCCCGGAGCTCCACGAATATCGGACGGAATAATCCTTGCAACCGGTGCCGCTCTGTCGATGAACTTAGAAGAATTAGTAAGAAAGACACGTTTTGCGGTGAAGCTGATCTCTCTTCCCGGTGCAGAAAGAGAGCTCCGAAATCGCCTACTCCCCCTCGAGATCGGTGTATGGATAGATGATAATGGGGTCTTTGAAAGACTATCCTCCTCATCCTTGACAGCATCGTACTCAAGCACAGATACTGTGGGGAAAACAATCTACATAAACGGATCACTGACATCTTCCGTTTTGCTTCGTCTTGCAGAACCCGGAACGAGAGTAGTAATTAGAGATTTTTCATGTATTTTCGTTGACGAACAGACTCTCGTGAAGTACGAAAGATCTGGAGGAAGACTTGAAGTTGTTTATCCAGCCAATCTCATCGCGGTAACGGTGAACCCTTATTCGCCAACAGGTTTCAGTGTCAAGTCAAGAGAGCTTGTAGAAGCCCTGGAGAAGTTTATCAGTGTTCCCGTAATCGATGTTCTGGAGGAGACGGCAAATTGAAATACCTTGACTGCGGATTTGAATACATAATCTCTCTCATTGAGCCAATAACACCTATTGGAAGAGAGGCGCTGCGTAACCTCACCTTTCTTACCAACAGAAAGTCAATAGAAGAAATTCACAGAAGGCAAGAGGAGATTCTCAAGAAGGAAGAGATCGTACCTTCACTTAAGCGAATTTTATCAAGGATCCGGGATGTTAGGGGGACAATCTCAAACCTCTCCGGTGGAAATTTGCTTGAGGATATAGAGCTCTTTGAAATCAAGAGCTTCACTTACTGGTGCGAAAAGCTAAGGGAAGAACTAGGAACTTGCGGCTCATGGATGCAACTTCCATGCCTTTCGCCCGTATTTTCAATTCTAGACCCTGATAATTCCCAAACAGAGAGCTTCTATATCTCCAATAACTTCGACGATGCACTCGGTGAGGTTAGGAAGGAGCTTCACAGGTTACAGCGTATAGGTGGAGAACATACCAAGAGTCTTGATGAACTTGTTCAGAAGAACTTCGAGATTGAGAGGAGGGTGAGAGCCGATCTTTCGGATAGACTAAGAGAGTATCGTGACGTCCTCGAGGAAGCGATTAACAAGACCGGAAACATAGACCTAGTAATCGCTCTCACCGATCTGAATAAGAAGCTAGGCTTGAGGAAACCAGAAATCTCTTCTGGAGAGTATGAGTTCGAAGATCTCTTCAATCCAGAGATATCCGAGAGCCTCAGAAAAAAGGGGAAGGAGTTCCAGCCATTTTCAGCAAACTTTGGACGAAAGGTTGTCATCGTTGGCGGTAACATGACCGGGAAATCCGTTCTTCTCAGGAGTGTCGCTCTTCTTCAAACAATGTTTCAGTACGGTCTCTTTGTTCCTGCAAATAAAGCTTTTATTCCCGTGTACGAGTCGGTGGTTTATTTCAGCGGGGACAAACAGTCTTTCACCGATGGGCTGTCGTCGTTTGCGGGAGAAATTCAACACCTGAAAGAAGCAATAGAGATAGTTCAAGCGGAAATCGCGGGCCTGTTCCTGTTCGACGAGATCGGTCGGAGCACTAATCCTGTTGAAGGTCCCGCTTTCTTGATAGCCTCTGCCGATTATCTCGGTCGCAACCCCAAGTGCCGCTCCATTTTCACATCTCATTACGAGGAGGCACTCCAAATCAACTCCGCCCAGTTATTTATGATTAAAGGTGTTGATCACCACAGAATTGAAACCGAAAGAGACAGGGAGATTTCTTACTACGTTGACCACTCACTTATAGAAATGAGGGACAAAGTAATCTTTCCGAAGGAGGCTATTGCAATCGCCCGTATTATGGGACTTGACAAGGAATTCATAGAGCTGATAAAAGGCAATATTGTGGGAGGCTGTGAATGAAAGGAAAACTGAACTTAGACTGGAATAAAGTAGAAGAAGCGCGGAATTACTCTCGAAAGATAGCTGACGCAGTGCACAATTTCGTCAACGAACATACTACAGTAAGTGTAGAGAGAGCAATATGTAGGCTTCTCGGGATAGATGGAGTCGATGAGTACGATGTTCCAATGTCAAACGTAGTTGTCGATCACCTCAAATCCGCGAACCTATTAAGCGAAGGCGCAGCATACGCAATAGGCAATGCCATACTCGTAACCGGTCTCTCTCCACAGAGAATTGCCGAGGAGATCTCACATGGCAGACTTGACCTAAAAAGTCTCGGTTACGGACCTGAAGTCGAAGTCTTTGGAGCTATCGACGGTTTAGTGGAAGAGACAGTTGAGAAGATTCGCTTGAATCGAGTTAAGCGCGACTCTCTTATACAGGAGCTGGGCGAAGGCAAGAAACCTTATCTCTATGTGATAGTAGCAACTGGAAACATTTATGAGGATGTGGTTCAAGCAAGGGCGGCAGCAAGGCAAGGCGCCGACATAGTAGCAGTAATCAGATCGACGGGGCAGAGCCTTCTGGATTATGTCCCCTTTGGACCGACAACGGAAGGCTTCGGTGGAACATACGCCACTCAAGAGAATTTCAGAATAATGCGGTCTGCGCTTGATGAAGTTGGAGAAGAAGTAGGAAGATATATCAGGCTCTGTAATTATTGCTCCGGACTTTGCATGCCGGAAATTGCGGCAATGGGAGCTATTGAAAGACTTGATGTAATGCTAAACGATGCACTCTATGGGATCCTCTTCAGAGATATAAACATGAAGAGAACAATAATAGATCAGTATTTCTCAAGAGTAATCAATGGTTTTGCAGGCGTAATAATAAACACCGGTGAAGATAACTACCTCACTACGGCCGATGCTTATGAAGAAGCACACACGGTACTGGCTTCCCAGTTCATAAACGAAAGGCTGGCATTAATGGCAGGTATTCCCGAGGAACAGATGGGTCTTGGGCACGCTTTTGAAATGGATCCCTCAATAGAAAACGGCTTCCTGTACGAACTTGCTCAAGCGCAGATGAGCCGGGAGATATTTCCGAAGGCGCCACTGAAATACATGCCTCCTACAAAGTTCATGACAGGAAACATCTTCATGGGTTACGCTCAGGATACTCTTTTCAATGTGATTTCCATCATGACTAATCAGGGTATTCAACTTTTAGGAATGCTTACTGAAGCGATTCACACTCCCTTCATGAGCGATAGGTACCTTGCAATTGAAAACGCACGGTACATATTCAATAACCTGCGAAATCTCAGTGATGAGATAGTATTCAAAGAAGACGGCATAATCCAGGAAAGAGCTTCCAGAGTGTTAGATGAAGCCGTGGATCTACTGAAGGAAATTCAGTCAGTAGGTTTGTTTGAGACACTAGAGAAGGGGACTTTTGCAAACATAAGGCGATCACTCCACGGCGGGAAGGGACTGGAGGGAGTCGAAAAAAAGGGAAACAGCTACAGGAATCCATTTATCGAGAAGATGCTTGGAGGGAGTTGTGATGGATAAAAACTCATACAAAAAGAATGATCTTCCGGCTGCAGTAGATCTCACCAGGATCACTCCCTACGGAGACACGATGAACGACGGCAAAGTTCAGCTGAGTTTCACCCTTCCTGTCCCATTTGGTCCCGAGGCCGATGAGGCTGCTAGATTATTGATGCGAAAGATGGGTCTAAAGAATCCTCAGATCTCGTTTTCAAGAGAGATGACGACCGGATTCACTTTTTTTGTAGCATACGGAGAATCCTCCCATTCAGTTGACTACACTTCTATTAGAGTTCCCAAGATAGCAATGGAGAAACTGTCTATGGAGGAGATCGACAGGTTCATTGAAGAGCGGATAGGGAGAAAGGTAGTTGTGGTTGGAGCTAGCACGGGATCGGACGCTCACACTGTTGGCATTGACGCAATAATGAATATGAAAGGCTTTGCAGGTCACTATGGGTTGGAACGATACAGGAACATAGATGCTCACAATCTAGGTAGCCAGGTCCAAAACGAGGAGTTGGTAGCAAGGGCAATTGAACTAAAAGCCGATGCTATTCTGGTATCTCAAACTGTAACTGCCAAGAACGTTCATCTGAAGAATATGACTGCCCTTGTGGAGCTTCTTGAAGCGGAAAACATTAGAAAGAAGATCGTTTTGGTGGCAGGTGGAGCAAGAATAACTCATGAACTGGCAAAGGAATTGGGATACGATGCGGGATTCGGGCCAGGCACTTTTGCTGAAGATGTAGCAAGTTTCATTGTCCACAAACTCGAGTCTATGGTCTGATAACTTGTGATAGAATCTACCATCGTAGCTTAAGCGGAGGTAAAGTGTTTTGAATACGCTCGTAGTAGTTAATCCAAATGCCAGTCATGGTCAAGCAGGCCGTGAGTTTGAAAGCTACATCTCCGAACTGATTCGCGAAAAACTTGGTGATTATGACCTACACATAACGACGGGTATAGGCGATGCTCTGCAGTTTGTGGCTCTTAACAGCGGCTACGAGAGAATAATAAGTGTTGGCGGAGACGGGACTCTGAATGAGGTCATAAACGGAATGAAAGCTGGCAATTCGGGAGCTTCTATCGGCATAGTCGCCGTTGGCTCAGGAAATGATCTCGCGAGAGCCATAAACCTTAAACAAGACTACAGAGAAATGGTGAAAATAGCATCTGGAAAGAGAATTCGCGAGATCGACCTGCTAAGGGTAAACTTCAAAGATTTCAACGGCACTAATTCAACTAGATATGCCGTAAACGTTGTTGGAGCAGGTTTCGATGCGGCAATCACTAACAGAATGAACAAATCGAGATTCAAGACCAGTGGAAAGATGGCATACTTGCTTTCCTTTCTGATCGAATTCATCACTTCGAGAACTTATCCGCTAAGTTTCACCATTGACGGAGAAAAGTTCTCGGACAGATTCTTTTTTCTTACTATGGCAAACGGAAACTACTTTGGAGGAGGAATGAGAATCGCCCCCAAAGCACTTGTGGATGATGGGCTCATGGACATAGTTGGTGTCTCAAAGATGTCAAAGCTCCGTCTTCTTTACCACTTTCCGAAGATCTATCGCGGTGAACATCTAGTCGTAGATACAGTAAGCTACAGAAACGCCAGATCTATTTCTGTCATAAGCGACAGAGATGTAATTATTCAGATGGATGGGGAGGTTGTCGGAACCCTGCCCATGGAAATCTCCATTTGCGACAAAGCTCTAAAACTGGCTTCAGCGTAGGACTCTCAGATTCATTATTGCACTGTCAAAAGTAAGATATGAGCTGAAGTCAAATGTTGAACCCTCAAACACATACTCTTTGTCTCCGGTATATGACAGATCTGTTCTAATATTCCGTATGGCAGCATTAGCTTTCAGAATAGACCTAATACCGTCTGGGATAAAAACCTCTGAGTTGATAATGGCAGCATTGACTTTAGTATTTGAGGGGCCCACTTCAGGTATAATCAATTTTGTCTTAATAACAGCCCCGTTCAACTTCAGTTCGTCAACTTTCAGCTCAGCCAGATTGAACCTGCCATTCATTACCGCGCTGTCAAACTTGAGCACATAGTTATAATCTGGGTTCAGCTTAATCACTACGGTACTTGTTCCAAGCCAAGAGACGTTTGAATCAGGTCTTATCACAAACCTTTGAGACAGCTGCGTACTATCCTCTTCAATCCTGAGATCGGTGCCTCTAACTGAATATTCGACTACCGCAAACGTTGAAGACGCTACATCTTCCATCAATGATTCAACAGTAATGTTAGCCATCGCAAGGTTGAGTAGAATCTCAATGCTTCTGGAAGACTCAGAAGCTTCAAGTGTCACAGAATTCCTAACGGCTTTCTCGCCCGAGAGAAATGGCGAGGGCCAAAAGAATATGAACAGCACAAAAGCGACAATAAGCAGGACATTAACGTATCTGATCCAGCGAAGGGCCTTTACGCTCGAAAGAATGCTTAACCCGACCAGGACAAGAATTATCGGCCAGTAATTTGCGAGATTGACCAGGGCATTGAGAAGTGTGTCTCCAGTGAACAATCCAAAGATCAGCAAGACACCAACCAAGACGAAAATCAATCCCATCGCAATTCTCATATAATCAGCTCCTGCTTACGGACTTATAGATTACGAACCCTCCACCTGCTATCAATACTATTCCAATAACAAACTTCCAGAATATCCCGCTGAAAATGTTCCAGGGAGTGAATGACCCCAACAAGAGTGCTATGCCAAAAACAATGAGAAGCCCAGCAATAATCAGCTTGCTTTTGTCATCCGAAAGCACCTCTTTCTCTTCCTCTTCTATCGGCTTACCCTCCTCATCCATTATCACAACATTGTTCTCTTTGTTGATTGGAGCCCTCGGCACTATGAACATGCCGATGATATAAATCAACAAACCGGCTCCGCCTGCAAAAACAAGTGCAACAAAGACCAATCTTACAATCACCGGATCGATTCCCAAATACTCCCCTATTCCTGCAGCCAGACCGTCTATCACTTTGTCCTTTCTAGACTTGTAAAGCCTCTTCTCTAAGCTCACATAACCACCTCCCACGATGACTTCTGTGCAATAATACTACAAAAAACTCATACATCATAATATAATCTGATCAATTTCCACAAACACTAAGCCGAATGCGATTTCGAACAGTTTTCGTGTGAATAGTTTTTCGCTTCTGCAAAGCCAAACATTCAGATTATCCAATCATGGCACCAGCTCCCACTGGTCAGAAATAAGCAGGCTCCACTTTGAATACTTGCGATTTTCTTAGCAAAACTATTTTAATCACCCTCCTTCAAAGATAACTGCTTTCATTCAAACATAACTGGGTTTTGAATACAAGTTCATGGATGATACACTGTAGTTAAACGATTAACTAAACGTTTAACTAGAAATCGAGTGAGGGTCGATGAAATGGCTAATATGAAAGATGTTGCCAAACATGCTGGAGTATCGGTCGCCACAGTATCAAACGTAATATCTGGGAAGAAGTTCGTGAGTCCTGAACTAAAAAGCACTGTTCTTGAATCCATAAACGCCCTTCAGTACAGACCAAGTAAAATTGCAAGAAGTCTGAAAATCCGAAAGTCATTCCTGGTTGGACTTCTGGTTCCAGATATAACTAATCCGTACTTCGCAGAAATTGCAAGAGGCGTGGAAAGCATTGCCCTCGATCACGATTATCAGATGTTTCTTTGCAACAGCGACGGAAAGAGTTACAGAGAAGAAGAGACGTTGATTTCCTTCCTTGGCCACGGAGTTGATGGTGTGATCAATGTTGCACCCCGAATGGAAGAAGGGCTTCTAGCAGATCTCTCAGATGGAATGCCCATGGTGATTCTTGACAGGCATCTCACAATCGAGAATCCACTAATTGACGTAATCTACACGAATAATTTCAAAGGTTCTGCTCAATTAGCCAGACACTTACTAAACAAAGGTCACAAAAGATTCGCCTGCATAGCAGGGCCAAGAGATGTGCCCAGCGCAGTAAGAAGGCTTCAGGGATTCTGCAGCGAGCTCGAGAGAGATGGAATACGCAAAGGCGATATAAGAATCTATTACGGTAGCTTCAAATATGAAGACGGATTCAAGATAATGAAGCAGAAAATATTGAAACTTAAGAACAGACCTACTGCTATTTTTGCCGGGAATGACATGATGGCGTGGGGGGCAATCGAGGCAGCAAAACAACATGGTTTAAAGATTCCGATAGATATCTCCATCGCGGGGTTTGACAATGTTCTTTACTCGTCACTAGTAATCCCGGCGATGACGACTGTGAATCAGCCGAAGTATGAAGCCGGAAGGGCAGCAATGAAGTTGCTTCTTGAGAAGATAATGAAGAAGCAGAGTGGTGAAGATGTCCACACGAGAAAGATAGAGCTGGATTCACAGCTTATAGTGAGGGAATCAACTGAAATATGACAAATCAATGGAGGTGAAAGAATGAAGACAAAGGGTATTCTTCACAACGATCTTGCAAGAGAAGTGGCAAGACTTGGCCACGGCGACATGTTAGTTATTACAGACAGAGGGTTTCCATTTCCAAGGCACGAAAACACAATTTGCATCGATGTATCGGTAGGAAGGGATCTCCCCAGGTTCGTAGATGTCGTTAAGGTCGTACTCGAGGAACTTGAAATCGAGAAGGTAATTATTGCTGACGAAACCAAATCGGTAAGCCCCGAAATCTATTCACAACTGAAGGAAATTGTTTCGCAAATCAAGAACAAGGGGAACGACATAGTAGAGGAGAATATCCCTCATCCAGAATTCAAGGATCTAGTTCTAAATGGCAGTCTCCAAGGCAAAGAAGTCAAAGTATTCGTGAAGACAGGAGAGTTCACTCCCTACGCAAACATCATACTCGTTTCCGGAGTAGATTTCTAGATATTTTCTCTATTCATCGATCAAGGATACTGTTTTGCTGCTGCGCCGAAAGACAGAGAGGTGGTAATCGTGAAAAGAAACAAGGAAGTTCTTGAAGAAATATTCGAAATCGATAAACCCATTATTGGAATGATACACCTGCGTCCCCT
>NZ_DJHG01000111.1:18487-91213 GCF_002432955.1 Mesotoga sp. UBA5825
CCTCCCAGGTTCGCCAAGATATGATTCTGCCAGGTTTGGAATGAAGGAGATACTCAAGATCGCCGTTGAAGAGGCAATAACCATGGAGGATTGCGGCGTCGATGGACTTCAAATAGAGAATATCTGGGACTTCCCTTATCTCAAGGGTGAGAAGATCGGTCATGAAACCTCGGCAGCCCTGGCAGTGGCGACTCAGAAGGTTCGGGAAGCCGTCAGAATTCCAGTGGGAGTGAACTGCCATCTCAATGGAGGGAAGGTTTCGCTTGCAGCGGCTGTTGCAGCAGGAGCCAGATGGATAAGAGTCTTCGAATGGGTGAATGCATATGTTTCTCACGCCGGTTTGACAGAAGGTATCGGGGCAGAACTCGCAAGATACAGAAAACTCCTCGGCGCAGAAGACGTCAAGTTCATGTGCGACGTCAATGTCAAGCATGGAAGCCATTTCATCATTTCAGACAGAAGTGTGGAGGAACAGGCCCACGATGCAGAGTCTGAAGGCGCAGAAGTACTAATAGTTACTGGATTTGAAACAGGACAAGCACCCGATGCTGAGAAAGTAAGGAGTTTCAGCGATACCGTTGGCGTTCCCGTAATAATCGGCAGCGGCCTAACGGAAGATAATGCGAGTGAGTTGCTGAAATTTTCTGATGGAGCGATTGTTGGCAGTTACTTCAAGAAAGACAACAACTGGAAGAATCCTGTGGATCCCGACAGAGTGAAGAAGTTCATGAAAAGTGTCGAGTCTCTTCGAAGGGAGGCTAAAGATGGTTGATTTCGACTTCAACGGAGAGATTCTGTGCATGGGAAGTATGAATATGGATCTTGTTATGGTAATGGACAGCCTTCCAGAGCCAGGTGAGACAGTTCTTACGGACAACTTCAGTACCTATCCGGGCGGTAAAGGTGGCAATCAGGCGGTCGCGGCTGCAATGAATGGCGCCAAGGTTCAGATGTTCACTAAACTCGGCGGTGACAGATTCAGCGTAGAGTTGGTTAATTTGATGAGTGAAAAGGGAGTCGACACTTCCAGAATTCTCAGAGATCCCGAAAGAACAGCCGGAATAGCAATGATACGAGTTGACAAGAAGGGCCAGAACTCGATTTCATTCACTCCAGGCAGCAACGCATTACTCTCTCCCGCTGATGTAGAGAGGAACTCGGATCTCTTCCAATCGGGAAGAATTCTTTTGCTAACAATGGAGATAGCAGAAGAGACTATCTACAGGGCAATAGAAATCGCTCACGAGAAAGGCATGTTTACCATTGTCGATCCTGCGCCTGCCCCAAGACAGGGATTTCCCGATTCCATTGCATCTTTGGTTCATCTCATAAAACCAAACGAAACGGAGGCGAGGATACTCACCGGTATAGAAGTACGTGATAAAGAGTCGGCACGTGATGCTCTTGAGAAACTTAGGCTGCTGGGTTTCAGATTGCCGATAGTTACTCTGGGCGAAAAGGGCATCGTGGGCCTCGATGAAGACTGCTTTATAGAGCTTGATCCCTTCAAAGTTAACTGCGTTGATACTACTGCTGCAGGAGATGTTTTTTCCGGAGCGCTGGCGGCAGCCCTTTCAAAAGGTGAAAGCCTGAGACAGTCTCTAGCATGGGCAAATGCAGCTGGAGCGTTAAGTACAACAATTTCCGGTGCTCAGACTTCTATCCCTTCGTCAGAGAGCGTACGGGATTTGCTAGGAAAGCGGGTGTAAGAAGTGCCTGAAACTGTGCTGAAGCTCGAAGGAATCCATAAATCTTTTGGAGGTATACACGCACTGAATGATGTAAGTTTCGAACTTGCCGAGGGCGAAGTTCACGCGCTTCTTGGGGAGAACGGCGCCGGAAAATCAACGTTAATCAAAATCCTTACCGGTGTCCACAAAATGGATTCCGGATCGATTCAAGTGAGAGGGAAAAGTGTGACGATCGAAGACCCTGTCGATGCTAGGCACAAAGGAATCGGCGCAATATATCAGGAGCTTAGTCTGGTGGACTCTCTTACGGTTGCTGAAAACATTTTCCTTGGCCACGAGCCAACAAAGTCTTTCTTTGGCTCCATCAAAAAGAGAGAGCTTCTGGATAAAGCGGCAAAGTATCTTTCCTCCTTTGCAATTGCTGTGGATCCGAGTGCTTTTGTGGGCGATTTGGGACTTGGCCAGAAAAGGATAATAGAAATCATCAAAGCTCTCTCTATCAATGCGAATATTCTTCTTTTGGATGAACCTACAACCGGTATGAGCAGAGCGGAAATTGACACCCTCTTCAAAATCATGGATGACCTGAAGAAGAAAGAAGTAAACATGATCTACATATCTCACCACCTAGATGAGGTTTTTCGCGTTTGTGATAGGGCGACTGTATTAAGAGACGGCCAGAACGCTGGAACATTCGACATTCGTTCGGTAGATCTGAAAACGCTTGTAAAATCAATGCTGGGAAGAACGCTCAAAGAGGAGTTCCCCGTTCGAGAAGGGACTTCATCAGAAGAGATGCTCTTTGAAGTGAGAGAGTTCAGAACAGAAAAGATGTTTGCTCCAATCAACTTCTCTCTGAGAAAAGGGGAGATACTGGGAATTACTGGAATAATTGGCTCTGGAAAGAGTGAGATAGCACTTGGACTCTTCGGAGCCGACAGGTCTGTGCAGGGTAATATTTCGATCGCAGGCATGGCCGTAAGTCTGAAGTCGCCTGATGATGCAAAGAAACGCGGCATTTCCTTCATCCCTGAGGATCGAAAGGGCCAAGGTCTTTTTCTAAGGCTTAACGTAGAGCACAATATCTGTGTTGCAAATATCGATCTTGCCATTAGCAAAGGGGTAGTTTCCAACAAGAAGAAATCGCAGCTCGCAAAGGATACATGTGAAAGGTTGAGAGTACGTCCGCTAGACATAAAGATGGCAGTCCAAAATCTTTCCGGCGGTAATCAACAGAAAGTAGTTATTGGGAAGTGGCTATGCGGTGAACCCGATATCCTGATTCTAGATGAACCAACCCGCGGAATCGATATTGGCGCAAAGACTGAGATCTATTCTCTGATAAATTATCTTGCCGACCGTGGCACGGGAATTCTAATAATGTCTTCTGAGTTCAGGGAGATGAGTGCGATCTGTGATCGAATACTTGTTATAAGAAAGGGTGAAATAGTAGGAGAGTTAGTCGGTAAAGAATCGTCAACAGAGCAGTTATTGACACTGGCACTTGGAGGTTAGGGCAGATGGAAAAGAATATCGAGAAAACGGATAGATCTGCGTTTTGGGCAAAATTTCTGAAGATGCTCAAAGGAGAGTTGGGACTGATTCTAATTCTTGTGATCCTGATGGTAGTCTTCTCAGTGATATCTCCCTTCTTCTTCAATTCCAGAAATCTGCTCAATGTAACCAGGCAGGTGTCGATAACCCTAATAGTCGCCATCGGAATGACCTTCGTCATCCTAACTGGAGAGATAGATCTTTCTGTAGGTTCTTCCGCGGCATTGGTAGGAGTTGCAACCGCAGCGGTTCTGACCGCTACGGGCTCAATATTTATTGCTATGATTGCGGGATTGGCTATGGGAATCGGTATAGGGCTTACAAATGGCGTTCTCACCGTCTACGGAAGAGTTCAATCCTTCATAGTAACGCTTGCAATGATGGGAATTGCGCGAGGAGTAGCGTTAGTGTGGACGGGAGGAAAACCAATATCTAGATTGCCGGTTAATTTCGGTATAATGGGCGCTGGTTATCTCGGCCCAGTGCCGGTATCAACGATTATTGCCGCCGGGGTCTTCGCTCTTGCCTTCTTTGTACTGAACAAAACCAAACATGGTATATATGTTAAATCGATCGGAGCTAACAAAGAAGCTGCCAGGTTATCAGCAATTCCTGTCAAGAAGTACAGGGTGCTTGCTTTCGCAATTTCCGGCCTCACGAGCGCCCTTGGTGGCATTCTCATAACTTCCAGATTGCTATCGGCGCAACCGAACGCTGCAGAAGGGCTTGAGATGAATGTCATCGCTGCGGTGATACTTGGCGGAGCCTCCCTTTCAGGAGGAGTGGGAACCGTGTTGGGCACACTCCTGGGAGCCATGGTAATAGGTGTTATTGATAATGGAATGAATCTAGTTGGAGTTTCATCGTTCTTCCAGCAAATCGTTAAAGGAGTCATAATACTCGTTGCCGTACTGGCAAAACGTAGTGATTAAGATTACCTATCAAAAAGGAGGAGTAACATGAAACGAATGCTTTTGGTAGTTTTGATGGTTGGATTGCTGGCACCAACTGGCCTTGCGGCCAAGACCATTGGATTCTCAGTTTCCACGCTGGCGAATCCCTTTTTCGTAACCATGAAAGAGGGTGGAGAGGCAAAGGCAAGTGAACTTGGGTTGAAACTGATCGTTCTAGACGCACAGGACAAACCGGAAACTCAATTTGCTCAGATTCAAGATCTAATAACGAGAAGGGTTGATGTACTTATCATCAATCCAGTTGATTCAGATGCAATAGTCTCGGCAGTTCTTGAAGCAAATGCAGCCGGAATCCCGGTAATTACAGTTACAAGACCTTCGAATGGAGGAGTTGTGGCGCAGCATCTTGATATTGATAATAAAGAAGCCGGAATGCTGGCCGCAGTCGCCATGGCAGAGGCTCTTGACGGAAAAGGCAGAGTTGCGATTCTTGAGGGAATTCCCGGTGCGCCCTCGTCAGTAGACAGGCAAGCCGGTTTCATGGACGAGATGAAGAAGTACCCCGGTATTGAAGTCGTCGCATCACTGACAGCAAATTACTCAAGGGAAGAAGGCGCTAGAGTCGCTGACGACATTCTACAGGGGAACCCTGTTCTGGATGGAATTTACGCCCACAATGACGAAATGGCTCTGGGTGCTGTAAGATCGGCGATTGCCGCAGGAAGGCTGAATGAAATCAAGATCGTCGGAATCGATGCGACTGACGATGCAATTGCTGCAATTAAGGCTGGAGAAATGATTGCAACAGTTCAGCAGCAGCCCTACCTGCAGATGGAAATGGCAGTGATTGCGGCTCAGAGAATCATCAACGGTGCAAGCGTCGAACCAAAGGTTATCATTCCACTGAAACTAATAACTATTGACGTTCTTGAGTAAGCTGCAATTTCCTTGGAGAGCGGCGAGATGCCGCTCTCTTTTTTTATTCTTCGGTGACTCTTCATCTATCACGAATGATAAGTAATATATCAAAGCAAAGCCAACTGATTATTCGCTTCTTTTGATCTTGTGCAGTTAGCTTCAGATTCTGTACCAAGTGTGATAAGAGGCCCTTCATGAGATCTAGCGAAATCGGCTTGATTCTGGACCTTTCCTTTAATCTCAACTTAACATGACCGTTCAGTCATGTTAGCGATAGGTGTGTCTGGTAATGTATAATATGACTGATCGGTCATATGACTATCTGGTCATTAGGAGGTGAGTAGATGCCTACAGAGACATTTTTCAATTTGCCTGACGAAAAGAAGGAAAGAATAATCGAAGCAGCCGTAGATGAATTTGCCGAGAATGGTTTTGAAAACGCCAAGGTAAATGAAATAGTAAGAAAATCCTCTATTCCTAAAGGTAGTTTTTATCAGTACTTCAGAGACAAGAGTGATATCTTCAAGTATATACTGGACATTGTTTTCGAAAAGAAGATGCAGATGATGACCGGTATAAGAGACTCTCTTGAGAGATCAAGCATTTTCGAAATTCTGAGAATTATGGTTGGAGCCGCAATCAAGATGGCCGAAGATGATCCCCGGCTTTCAAAAATCAGCGATGATCTGGTCGCAAACAAATCATTGATGAACAAAATCCTGGGAGAGTACTCTCCCTCAAGCAACGACCTGATCAGTTCTTTGATTAAACGGGGAAAAGATACCGGTGAGATCTCTGAGTGGGTCGATCCAGAAATGGCTGCGAAGCTCATCACTGCCTTTATGCTCTCGCTGAGCGAAATGGTCAGATCCGACAGTGAAGGAATGCTTTCAGAACGAGCAAGAGATAAGTATCTTTCACTTATCAAGCTGCTCGAATACGGCATGAAAAGGAGAGAAGACTATGATTGAAGTCAATAACCTATATTATTCGTACAGTAGAAATACGGAATATGCGGTAAAGGGCATTTCATTTGAAGTAAAAGAAGGTGAAGTTTTCGGCTTCTTGGGTCCTAACGGGGCAGGAAAGTCGACAACCCAAAAGATATTGACCGGCCTGCTACCCCTCCAGAAGGGCTCTGCAAGGGTTATGGATGTAGATGTTTCAAAAACCACCTCAGAATTCTATAACAGGATCGGCGTATCTTTCGAAAATCCAAATCTTTATCTCAAGCTAACGGGTCTCGAAAACCTTGAATACTTTGCTAGCCTTTATGATGTACCCACAGCAGATCCAATGAATTTACTGGAAATGGTCGGTCTCAAAGAAGCTGCTAAAAAGAAGGCAGGGGAGTACTCGAAGGGAATGCAGCAAAGACTTGTCTTTGCCCGTTCTCTCATTAACAATCCGAAGATCTGGTTCCTTGACGAGCCCGTATCGGGGCTCGATCCCTCGACTTCCTCATCAATAAGAAAGGTTATCAAAGAAAGAAACACGGAAGGCACCACGATATTCCTAACGACTCATAACATGCATGTAGCAGATGAACTGTGTGATAGAGTGGCATTTATAGTTTCTGGAGAGATCTCCCTCATCGACTCTCCAAGGAACCTGAAACTGAAGTACGGGAAACGTCTGGTAGAAGTCGAGTACAAAGCGAATGGTTCACTAAGAAAGGAAAAGATCTCGCTGACTCATCCGGCTGACAGAGAAAGACTAAATTCTCTGCTCAACTCTGAAGTAATCGAGACGATTCACTCTAAGGAGGCCACTCTCGAAGAGATATTTATAAAGGCTACGGGAGAGGAGTTGAAGTAATGAGACTCTTCACTAACACGCTGAAAGAGATCAAACTCGGCTGGCGAAGCCACTTCTTTCTGCTTACAGTAGGGTTGGCAGTCGCCTACTTTCTGTTAATGACTTTCTTGATTCCAGAAGATCTCTCAACTGACACACAGCTAGTCCTAATGGTAGAACAGGAAGAGTTGGCTACTACTATGGGGCTCATCGAAGAAGACACTGAGATTTCGCTTTCATTCGCAAAAGATCGGGAAGAACTTGACAAAATGATGAACAGAAATTTCAATAGCATCGGTATTGTTATAGGAGGGGACCGGTCTTATCCATCAGTAGAGCTCGTGTTCCAGGGTCACGAAACCGCTGAGACAAGAGAATTCTTGAAACTCCTTGTATCGAGTTATCTTGCCGGGTCATTCAACTCAATTTCCGACAGCAACGTTGAATACCTACAGGAGATACAGGAGACAAGAGCAGAGATTCCTTTGAACAAATCCTTTCTTCCGGTATTCCTCATGTTTGAAGCAGTAATGATGGGTATGATAATGGTATTCGCAATGATATTTAGTGAGAAATCACAGAGCACTCTGCATGCGTACTCAGTTACTCCGGGAAAAATCTGGGAATATCTGGGGGCAAAGGTAATTCTTCTGGTAATCTTGGGAGTGATCTTCACACTGATACTCACCCCTCTAACGGTAGGCCTAAAAGCGAGTTTCCTTCCGCTCATTGTAGTTGTTGCCGTCGGAAGTTTTCTTTCATCATCCGTCTCACTAATTGCGGCCAGTTTCTACAAGAATCTTTCACAATCGATGGCAGCAATGCTCGCACTCACAGTTGTTTTCTCTCTGCCAATGCTTTCATATTTTCTGGATGGGTTTTCTCCCTGGTACTTGAGAGTCCTCCCAACCTATCCAATTCTCTTCTCCTTGAAGGCCGCTGTATTCCCCGAGCTAGGTTATGTTGAGACGTCCGGCGTTGTCCTGGTGACAATTGAAGCAGTTGCTGCCTTTTTGATAGCAGTAACCACCTACAAACTCAGACTGAGAAAAGTATAGGATGTGAAGAGATGAGAATGAAAAGAATACTGAACATTCTCCGAATCGATTCCATTAACGGCACTAGAGACAAGATGATAATATATATACTTCTGACTCCTATTATCTTCTCTTTCTTCTTCCGAGTAATCACTCCAGGTCTCCAGAGTTTTTCAATAAACTTCGTTACCCTCAAAAACTATGAGCAAACGGCAACAGCCCTTGAGAGATTTGGAGGTGTGAAACTTGCTGAATCTGAACTCGAATTAAGAGAGATAGTGAGCGGACCGGGGGATGTTATTGGCATTTACAGAGACGGAGAATCCTTTAACCTTGTTCTTCAGGGAAACGAATCAAGAGAAGTAGAAGAAGCAGCAAGATTGGTGCTGTCCGGAGTCCAATACAACATATGGAATCTGTTTAGCATTGAAGAGAGTGATCAAGGAAAACTGGTCCCTCCAATAACGATATTCGGGTTCAGTTTTGTAGTTATCATCTCCTTTGTCCTTGGCGGCATGGTTATCGGATTCAATATTATCGAGGAAAAGGAATCCGGATCGATGAGGGCTCTGATGGTCACTCCAATCAAGAAGAACGAACTCATTTTCGGTAGAAGCATTCTGGGTGTGCTGATCCCTCTTGTCCATGCACTGCTTGCCGTTCTGATTTTCGACATACCCGGCATTGATCTTCTTAAGTTGATTATCGTAACCATTACTAGTTCAATAATTGGAGTCGTAGTTGGTTTCCTTATCGGCGTTATGTCCTCATCACAGATGAGCGGGATTGCAAACATGAAGATCAGCGGTTGGCTGCTTTTAATGCCCGTAATTCTTGCTTTCATCCTTCCAGAAGGAGCACAGATCATATTCTACTGGTCACCGACCTATTGGTCATTCGTTTCGTTGAGAGATATTCTGAATCAGAGTTCAAACTGGGCCAGCTTCGCCCTCCAGATCCTTTGGATCTGCGCGACAACTGCCGTAATATTCATTCTAATGAAGAGCAGAATCAAAAAAGGACTTCAAACTTACCTCAATTAGGGCGGGGTTCGCATCCCGCTCGTTTTTCATTTTTCACTTAAATATTTTTATGGGGCAAAAAATTAAAGGCAACTATCGGTTATTGTTACGACACTCTTCTAAGCGCTCCAGGAACGATCTGGGATGATTATCCTCCGTATAGTGAAAACAGTGGAATCCAATGCTGTTTCTCACAAAATTCTTCCGTTTTCCTCCCGCTACTTTGCCAAATTATCATGCAAGAATTGAGTTCCATTTTAGCTATAATTTTAGAGAATAGGGGAAATTCGCCCTTTTCTTCGTACTACATCGGTGAGATTCAATATAGACGAGAGGTGAGTAATATGATTGAAGGCAAAGAAGTCTCCTCCGCGGGTCAGTTAAGATATGGCATGGTAGGCGGTGGCGAGGGATCTTTCATTGGCGACGTTCACAGAAAGGCAATAGCGATGGACGGTCTTGCAAAACTTGTTGCTGGCTGTTTCTCGATCTATTACGACGACACAGTTAGAACCGCGAAGAAACTCTGTGTTTCTGACGATAGAGTCTACAAAGATTTCAAGGAAATGGCCTCCAAAGAGTCTGCTAGAGAAGATGGAATAGACTTTGTGAGTATCTGCACCCCAAATGCTACTCACTTCCCAATCGCAAAGGAATTTCTCGAAGCAGATATTAACGTTGTTTGTGAGAAACCTCTTACTGTCGATGAATCAGAAGCAAAAGAGCTGGCGGCTCTTGCGAAAGAGAAGAATCTTCTCTTTGCGGTCACCTACGCTTATTCCGGTTATGCAATGGTCAAACATGCCAGAGAAATGGTACGTAGGGGCGATATTGGAGAAGTCCGAGTTGTCATGGGCGAGTATGCACAGGACTGGCTGGCAACAAGGTTGGAAGATACTGGTAATATGCAGGCTTCCTGGAGAACAGATCCTTCTCAGACGGGAAAGTCGAACTGTGTCGGTGATATTGGCAGTCACATTGAAAACACTGTTTCTTATATTACGGGGTTGAAGCTTAAGTCCATCTGTGCCAGTCTTGATTCATTCGTTCCCGGAAGAACTTTGGATGACAACGCAGAGATTCTCGTCAGGTTCGACAATGGGGCTAGAGGAGTCTTCTGGGCATCACAGGTTGCAGTAGGACATGACAACGGCCTGAAGATAAGGATATTCGGAAGCAAAGGTTCAATCGAATGGGAACAGGAGAATCCAAACTACCTGAAGGTAGCATATGTAGGAGGGCCGGTTCAGATACTCTCTAGAGGCGGAGGTTACATGCTCCCGTCTGCGGCAAACGTCTCCAGAATACCTGCGGGACATCCAGAAGGTTACTACGAAGCTTTTGCGAACATATACAGGAATTTCGCAACGACTCTTATAAAAAAGAAAAATGGGGAAGATCTGTCTGACGCCGACTTCCCCACAGTAGAGGACGGTCTGGCAGGAGTTAGATTCATTGGAAAAGCAGTCGAGAGCTCCGAGAAGGGAAGCGTCTGGGTAGATCTGTAGTCAGGAGGTTTTGACATGGGAAAAAGACCAGTTACATTATTTACAGGCCAGTGGGCCGATCTCACTTTCGAAGAAATCTGTGAAAAGGCCAGTTCATGGGGATATGATGGTTTGGAGATAGCATGTTGGGGCGATCATATGAATCTCGAAATGGCTGCGAAGGATCCAAAGTACGTCGATGAAAGAAGGCGAATCCTCGAAAAACACAATCTGAAGTGCTGGGCCATCGGAGCACACCTAATGGGGCAATGTGTAGGTGATCTGTACGATGTCAGACTTGACGGCTTCGCACCGGCAAGCTGTGGAGGAAGTCCCGAAAAGATTCGAGCATGGGGCATCGAGCAAATGATGTACGCACCAACGGCCGCGAAGAACATGGGCTGTTACACAGTGACCGGCTTTACGGGTTCTCCAGTATGGAAGTTCTGGTATTCATTCCCCCAGACAACGGAGAAAATGGTGGAAGATGCTTATCAAGAGATAGTTGATCTCTGGACGCCGATTTTCGATAAGTTTGACGCCGAAGGAATTACCTTCGCTCTCGAAGTTCATCCCACTGAGATTGCATTCGATTATTACACTGCCAAGAGGTTGCTGGAAGTATTCAATTACAGAAAAACGCTCGGGTTCAATTTCGATCCAAGCCACCTTATCTGGCAGGGAGTCAAACCCCACCTTTTCGTAAGGGACTTCGCTGAAAGGATCTATCATGTACACATGAAGGACGCCGCAGTGACCCTCGACGGCAAAGCCGGAATTCTAGGATCAATGATGACCTTCGGTGACACTAGACGCGGATGGAACTTCAGGTCGCTCGGTCACGGTGACGTTGATTTTGAAGAGATAATTAGAGAACTGAATAACATAGGTTATAGCGGCCCCTTATCAGTAGAATGGGAAGACAGTGGAATGGAAAGAGAGTTCGGAGCGAAAGAAGCAGCCGATTTTGTGAGAAAAGTTGACTTTGAGCCTTCAAACGTCGCTTTTGACGATGCAATGAGAAGTTGAGGAGTGACCTAATGGGTGATGCCCTAATAAAGACCCAAGGAATTTCAAAGGAATTCTCAGGGGTTAGAGTTCTCGACAATATAGACATCGAGATAAACAGGGGAGAAATCTTCGGGATAATCGGAGAAAATGGCGCCGGTAAGTCTACGCTTGTCAAGATTCTCAGTGGAATCTACACACCCACAGAGGGAAAGGTCTTCTTTGAGGGTAATGAAGTAGATATCAAGGACCCCTTGCATGCAAAAGCGATAGGCATCTCCATGATTCCACAGGAATTCAATCTGATCAACGAACTCAACGTCTATGAAAACATCTTTCTAGGTAGCGAAATTACTCGTAAGGGCTTTCTTAACAAGAGAGAGATGAAGAAAAGGACTGTCACGCTTCTGGAGGAGCTCAAGAAATCAATACATCCCGAGGAAAAGATTGAAAGGCTAAGCGTAGCACAAAAGCAGATGGTTGAAATAGCAAAGGCAATTGCTTTTAATTCTAAGCTATTGATAATGGATGAACCGACAACAGTCTTAACTCTAAATGAAATCGAGACCCTCTTTGACCTAATGAGAAATCTCAAAGAAAGCGGTGTCACGATCATCTACATATCTCACAAACTTAAGGAAGTCAAAGAGATCTGCGATAGGGTTATGGTTCTGAGGGATGGAAAGACGATTAGCATCAGCCAAACTGACGAGGCAGATGAAGAAGAAATGGCGAAGAGGATGGTTGGTCGTGAACTGAGCCAGGTCTTTCCCGAGAAGGTTTCCCCCTCTGAAGAGATTGTCTTTGAAGTTGAGGGTCTATCTTTGCATGGCCTTCTGGAAGACATTTCCTTCGACCTTCGCAAAGGTGAGATTCTCGGCTTTGCTGGTCTGGTGGGCGCCGGAAGGACTGAGCTTGCCGAGACGATCATTGGTATCAGAAAGAAAGACTCCGGCAAGATCAGCATCAACGGAAAATCAGTCGAGATTAGATCTCCTATCGATGCCGTGAAGAACAAAATAGCTTACTTGTCTGAAGACCGCCAGGGAAGCGGAGTCCTCACTTCGTTCGACATGATAAAGAACACCACCCTCATTTCACTGCCTTCCTACTCTAAGATACTTATCAACAACAAGTTGGAGAAGGAAAAGACAAAGAAGTACGTTGACAAGTTCAACATCAGGGCAGCATCTCTGAAGACGAGGCTGGAGTTCTTCAGCGGTGGTAATCAGCAGAAAGTGTCTCTCGCCAAATCCCTCGATCCGGAGCCCGAAATATTCATCTTTGATGAACCCACAAGAGGAATTGACGTTAACGCGAAGAGAGAAATCTACAGATTCATAAACGAGCTAGTTAGGGAAGGTGTATCCTGTATTCTGATCTCCTCTGAACTTGAAGAAATCATGGGCATGTGTAATCGCGTGATCGTTATGAGAGAAGGGAGGATTATGGGAATCCTTGAAGGAGAACATATCAACGAAGAGGAGATAATGCTTCACGCCACTGGACTCAAGGGGGTTGCTTAGATGGCAAGAGAGAATGTCCGTAGACGATTCGAATACGAGAAGTTTGGTCCGTTAATAGCTCTTGCGATTCTGTTCGTGATATCCGCTTTCGCCAGCCCGTATTTTCTTCAGACTCAGAATCTTCTAAATATTTTGAGGCAGGTTTCTTATACTGGAATCATAGCGCTAGGTATGACCTTCGTTATAATTTCGGGAGGAATCGATCTTTCGGTCGGCTCGATGGTTGCACTGGTCGGTGGAATTGTTATCCTTGCACTGAACTGGCTTCTGGGAGTGTTTGGTGCAGGCGGGGAAGCATGGGCCATATTCTTTGCCCTTCTCATCGGGCTGCTTTTCGGTGCAGGACTTGGAGCTCTTAACGGATTGATGGTCACCCTTGGCAAGATAGCACCTTTCATTGCTACTCTAGGTACCATGGCCATATTCAGATCGATGGCGTTGTATATAGGAAGTGCCGGTGTATTCAGATCGCAGAGTAGGCTCTTCCCGGATCTTGGAATGGGGAGAATTCTAGGAATTCCGAACCCGGTTATCGTTTTCATAAGTCTTGCGGTAGTCTTTGCCATAATACTCAATAAGACACGTTATGGTAGGTACCTTTGTGCTGTAGGCTCCAATCCGAAAGTCGCAAAGTATTCTGCAATAAAGGTAAATCTAACGAGATTCATGTCATACGTAGCAGTCGGAATAACCGTAGGATTCTCCGCTGTCTTTCTCTCGGCCAGATTGAATTCTATGAGTTCCACTAACGGCGGTCTCAATTATGAACTTGATGCCATTGCAGCGGTCATAATCGGTGGAACACCTATGACAGGTGGTTCGGGTTCGATTTTTGGAACCGTAATCGGAGCGATCACTCTTGGAATAATAAACAACATGCTGAACATGCTAGGAGTCTCACCGTATCTGCAAGGAACGGTCAAGGGAGTAGTAATTATTGGCGCGGTCTTGATACAGAGAAAGAGAGCTCAATAACCCCGTTGGGGCCAAAGGAAATAGGAGGTGTTTTTTGTGAAAAAGGCATTAGTTCTCATGATCCTTGTAGTGTTTGTACTCTCGGCTTTTGCAATGGCCGCCGAGAAGATTAAGATTGGTGTCGCCATCCCGAGTGCAGATCACGGCTGGACAGGTGGAATAGTGTGGTGGGCACAGAGGGCAATAAAGGACTGGAACGAAAAGGATCCCGATGTTGAGTTCTTCCTGGTCACTGCCGATTCACCCGCGAAACAGGTTGGAGATGTTGAAGACCTCATGGTAAAGGGCATCGATGCTCTTGTAATTCTTGCTCATGACTCCGAACCACTCACGCCGATAGTTGAGAAAGCGTACAACAGCGGGGTATTTATTGTCTCCGTCGACAGAGGTCTCACCAAGCCTGTCGAAAACGTGTACGTTGCCGGCGATAACCCGGGACTTGGAAGGGTCTCCGCCGAGTGGATGGCAGAAGCTCTTGATTACAAAGGCGATATAGTGGTTCTAGAAGGCATTCCGTGTGTAATAAACAGCGAAAGAGTCGATGCATTTAATGAAGTAATGGCTAAGTATCCAGACATAAGAATTCTCGATTCCCAGCCCGCTTACTGGGATACAGCCCGCGGACTGGAAATCATGGAAAACTATCTCCAGAAATACCCAAAGATCGACGCCGTTTGGGCACAGGATGACGACGTTCTCGTTGGAGTTCTTCAAGCCTACAGGGAGTCAGGAAGAAATGATATCAAGCTCTTCCTCGGTGGCGCTGGATCAAAGGAAATGATAAAGAAGATCATCGACAATGACCCTCTCGTGAAAGCAGATGTCACATATCCGCCGTCAATGATCGCTACCGGTATTTCGATGGCTGTATTCGCAATGAGGGGCCATCCACTGGAAGGATTCTACCAGCAGCAGATTCCTTCTAAGATAATTCTCGCCGCAGAGCTTATTACAGCTGAAAACGCCGAACTCTACTACGAACCTGATTCGATATTCTAGATTTTTTGGGTCAGCAAGATATTCCCGGAGATCTTTGATCTCCGGGTTTTTTGTTGGTAAAGACAAAAGGCATTGTCAAATCCCTTTTGAGCCAATAATAAGTTATTCATGAATTCTCATATATTGAATCGCATTGATGTAGCAAACTTTGTAGCCCTCTCTCATGTCATATGTAGTAAGGAGAAAGAGGGGGCGATAGAATGAAGGGTTTTGGGGCAATGGTTCTTTTCGTTTTGGCTGGTGCAACTGTCTTTTCAAACGGAGTAGTGGTTCCACCGTATCCAATTGAAAGGGGTCTAGGCGGATTTGTTATGAACTCTCACAATGTTCATATAAAAGTCGAAGACGGAATTGCAACTGTGATTATCGAGGAGGAATTTGAGAACAAATCTATGAGATTGCTTGAAGCGGTGTATCTCTTTCCAATACCTTCTTCGGCCGTGATTAGCGACTTCACTATGAAGATAGGGGATCAAGTTCTTAAGGGAGAAGTACTGCCGGCAGATCAGGCCCGAGAAATCTATCAGGAAATTGTCGCAAAAATGAAAGACCCGGCATTGCTCGAATACGTTGGAACTCAACTGATCCGAATGAGCATATATCCCTTTGAACCGGGAGAGAAACGCCAGTTCCTGATCCAATACAGTCAGCCTCTCGAGATTTCTTCTAATTCTTATTCGATGATCTATCCTTTAAAGATTGATAGCTTTCTCTCTGCACCGATAGGAGCTGTCAACATCAGAGTTTCGGTCCCGTTTGAGATTGCAGAGGTCTATTCGCCGACTCACCCGTTCAGAGAGATGGAAAGCGCATCGGGCAGGGATTACATCTTTAACGCAACCGATTTCGTGCCAGGTTCGGACGTGGCTTTAGTTCTTACATCATCTGAAGACGAGATCCCTTCATCCCTTGCAACTCACTGGGATGACGCCATGAATGAAGGATACTTCCTTCTTACAATTATTCCTAGACTGAAAGAAGAAACAATCATTCCCAAGGATGTTGTCTTCGTTCTCGACATTTCCGGCTCGATGTACGGCGAGAAGATGGAGCAGGCAAAAAGAGCTCTGGAGCAGGTCCTTCAGATGCTTCGCTCTGGCGACCGCTTTGCGATTGTGACTTTCGATGGCCATGTCCACAATCTCACGGGAGGATTGCTCGATGCATCGGAAAGGGCTGTCTGGATAGAGAATGTAAGGCGCATTCAGGCAGATGGCATGACAAATATCTATGACGCTCTTCAAACGAGCATAGACATGTTTAGCAAAGACGACCAGGGAAGGTTCAAAGTGCTCCTCTTTCTCACAGATGGGGCTCCCACCGAAGGAATTACGGACACGGGGAAGATAATCAACGATGCAACTCCCGAGGCAAGAGCCAGAAATGTACACCTGTTTTCTTTTGGAGTAGGAACGGGCGTTGTCGCTGAACTTCTGGACAGACTGGTTCAGGAAAATGCTGGAAGGGTAAGTTACATTGTTGAAGGCGAAAACATTGAAGGAAAGGTTACCGATCTTTACAGGACGATCGAGACGCCGGCTCTAGAGAATGTGACTATATCTATCGAAGGATCGGAGGTTGCGAAGGTTCTTCCGACCGGCCCGCATTCTCTATTCTCCGGACAGGCTCTAAGACTCTCCGGCATTTACTTTGAAGAGGGCGATCTGAAAGTAATCGTAGAAGGAACAAGAGGATTAGAGAGATACAGATACGAGTATCTATTCAGAGTTTCAAAGAATCCTGACAACCCATTTATTGCAAAGATCTGGGCACAGAAGAGAATTGCTCATCTTGCAAATATCTTCAGGTATGATTCCTCTCTCTCAATAGCGGCAAAAGAAGAAGTGAAGCAAGAGATTATCGCTCTTTCAAAGAAATTCAACATAATTAACGAGTTCACCTCCTACCTGATTGCCCCTGAAAGAGTGCAGACCTCTACCCTGGGAGACAGGGGCGGCTTCAGCGCCTCCCCCGCTGTAGATGCCGTAATGGCTGCAAAGTCTGTTGCCGAGATGGAGCAAGACCAGTTTGTCGGAAGCGGAGCCTCTGACTACAAATTTGTAGACAGTATCGGATTTGCTCTCGAAGAAGGAATATGGGTTCAGGACGACGAAGAGGTCAAGACACTTGAACCGATAAGCCTTGTTGCTTACAGCAAAGCTTATTTTGAATTGGCTGATAGAAGCGAATGGGTTGAAAAGGTCTTCGCCCTTGGAGAAAGAGTCAAGTTCATCTTCAATGGAATGCTTTTTGAGATCTCAGACAAAGGAATAGAGAGCGTTGAAGAACTGGACGAAATCTTGAAATAGGCATTGTTTTCTAATAGAAACCCTCAAAAAGACCGTGTTAGTTAGAAGGAACGCAAGACAACTGCGTTCCTTTTGACCGGGTTCAAGTTATTATTACCCATAAGTTTTTTTGTTCGGATCAGAGCCGTTGCTTACACAATGTCATCTGAACACTGTTTAGACGAAGTATTAAACGAGAGGATGAGAAAGTATTATGTCGAGATTTTCTCTTTTTAGGGAGGGCGAACGGCCTTCGTCCTCAGCTCCTAAGCCTCACTTTCTTTATCAAATGGATTTTCACGGTCTCCGTACTTCTATCATCGGCTTTTGAAGTTTAGCATCTGTAGGTTTTGCGGTTAAAAGAGTTCAAGAAACCGAGCCTGTCACGAAAAATAGATAGAAAGATTTATAAAATAGAAAAGGAACGCAGAGGTTGCGTTCCTTTTCAATTTGCTTCGTTCATTCAGTTATTTTAACTGTGAGGCTCTTGAATCAGATGCCTGCAAGATTCATCGTTTCTACCGGATCAATCTCCAATTATCGGGGCGAACTGGAAGTCAATCCAGTTGTCGCCACCGGAGAGAGTTATCGTCTGTGCATTGTTCAGATTAGGTTCGCCTCCGGAGTAGTTGTAGTATCCGAGGAGATCCCCGGTATTGATCGTCCCGCTCTCATCCATATCTCTCCAGGCATATACCTTCACTTGAGAAAGACTCACATTGCTGAAGTGATACGCTCCTGAATCAGATAGGTTGGTGCTGGCAATGTTGGAGCCTGTTGAGGGATTCCTCAAGAAGACTTTGAACTCCTGCGGCGAGGTAATGGCTTCGAGAGCCGCTCCCGCGTCTATCAGTCCCCACCCATAGTAATCGTCTCTACCTGGAGAACCTAGATCGATCGCTGTACTGCGAAGAACGCTTCTGATATCGTCGGGATCGGTTAACCCGGCTCCCATAAGAAGAGCAACTACGCCAGTTACATGTGGCGTGGCCATCGACGTTCCCTGCATATACATATATGTGTCGCCCGTAGGGGTCCAACCGGTGCTGTAGATTCCATTTGGATCAGTAGTACCCGGCAGCATGAAACCTCCCGGTGCCACAACGTCCAAAGCAGGTCCAAAGCAAGAGTATGACGATCTCGTGATTGTACCTCTATCTTCCCAGACGGCTCCTACAGCTATCGTCTCTGGATAGCGAGCAGGATAGAGGATATTGCCGTCTCCATTGTTTCCAGAAGCTGCGACCATAACCACTCCATTCCTTGCTGCGTATTTCACAGCATCATATACCGCCGGGCTGTCTGAAGGTCCTCCAAGACTCATATTAATGACCTTCGCCCCATGATCGACTGCGTAGATGATACTGTTCATAAGAGCTGCTGCGTCTTTGATTCCTCTTATCGGGATCAAGGTGATTCCAAATCCCCCCCAGGTAACTCCAGATACGCCTTTACCATTGTTTGTAAGAGCAGCTATCGTTCCTACGACGTGCGTGCCGTGACTGTCGATTGAAGTGGTTGGTTCAGATACATTTGTGTTGTTGTTCACAAAGTTATATCCCGATTCGAATATGCCGGCTAGATCGGGATGACTCGTGCTGAATCCAGAATCGATTACCGCAACAACCACACTCCTGGAGCCAACCGCGTAGTCCCAAGCTTGAGGCAAATTGATCAGCGGGTAGTTCCACTGTAGCGAGTAGTAAGTATCATTCGGTGTTGTCTCAAGCGCATAGAAAGTGCTGTTTCTAGAAACCTGGACGACTCCCGGCAATCCTGTCAACTCTTTTTCGCTGGCCGTTGTTCTCACATGTATGTACTGCAGTTCACCGTAATAGTCTTCTATCCTGCCAATTATCTGGATCTCGGGAAGAGAGGAGGTGGAGAATGATTCCTCTACCTCCTTGAATGATTCTACCTTCAATAGATATTCATTCTCGATGTATTCCGGTTTGTCGTTCGTAGTTCTTATTTCCGTATTGGAGAGTATCTCCATCTCATTCAGGTCTGCTGTCTTTATGTTTCCCGTGTACGGAGTAACGATTCCAAAGACATTCTTTGTCGTGGTCTCAGCATTATAGTATGCAATCACATTCTTGGGAGAGTTGACATTGACAGTTATGGGGTTTGCATCTCCCATGTTCGCTCCGTTTATTACCCAGTGTGAAAAGGTGTAACCAGCTCTTGTTGGTGCGGTGAAGTTCTTCACTGTGCCCGCGATATACCACCCTGCACCTTCTATGGTTCCGCCTGCAGGATTTGTTCCCGTTGTCACTTTGTACTCTACTTTCATCTCTGCGGTATAGGTCATATCTGAGTTCAAGGTAATCGTTCTTGGGTTGTTAGTATTCGTGTCGCTCCACTGTATGAAGGTGAAGCGGGTATCAGTTCCTGTCACTTGAGCTGATTTATCTTTCTCTTGAGGGGAAGTAACTTCGATGGCTCTTGAAGTTCCGCTGTTGAGAATCACTGTCTTCGGCGAAGTGTAGTTAGTACCACCTATGCTGATGTTCAATCCGGTTTCCGGAGATGTAGTAACCGTAAGAGTGTACTGAGCCTGCTGCTCTGCGAAAACGGCAGTTACGTGATATGGCTTGTCAACCAATAGCTCTAGAGGACGTGCACTTCCCACATCTTTACCATTGACATACCAATGGCTGAAGTTGTAAGGACCCAAATCACCGCTGAAGTCGAACAGCCATTCAGTGCCTCTATCTGTCCAGAAATCGGCAACTTCAGAGACTTCTGATGGTGAGGAATCAACGGTGATGCGATACTCGGTGTCCATTTCTGCAGTATATGTAATATCAGAGTTGACTATCACATTTCTGGGATTCGAAGCATTGCCATCATTCCAGTTACTGANNTTCGAAGTACTGGCATCATTCCAGTTACTGAATACGTATCTCGAGTCTATTCCCGTAAGCCAGGGTGATATGTCCTTCTGCTGTGGAGTAACGACCGAAATCTGCTTCGTTGTTCCACTGTTCACAATCATTCCTTTGGGTGAAGTAAAAAGCGTCCCGTCGATTCTTATGTCAAGTGCCAGATCTGGAGAGGTGGTGACAGTCAAATTACACGGAACTTGATTTGCAGTGTAAACGGCAACAACGTTCTTAGGCTCGTTAATTGTAACGCCAAGAGTCATCAAGGAACCCAAGTTTGTCCCATTTACAAGCCAATGGCTGAATGTATTACCTGCTCTTGTTGGTGCGGTGAAATTCTTAACCGTCCCCGCAATGTACCAGCCTGCGCCAGCAACGTCTCCGCCTTCTGGACTGGTCGATGTGGTCACCTTGTACTCGACCTTCATCTCTGCCGTGTAAGTCATATCGGAATTGAGGGTTATAGTTCTCGGGTTGCTGGTGACCGTATCGCTCCACTGAAGGAAAGTGAAACGAGTATCCGATCCTATAACCTGACCCGATCTATCTTTCTCTTGAAGAGCGGTAACGCCAATATCCGTTGAAGTGCCGCCATTGAGAGTAACCGTCTTCGGGGAGTCATAACTTGTCCCAGCTATGCTGATGCTCAGTCCGGTTTCCGGCGCAGTCGTGACAGTCAATGTGAATTTGGTAGGGGTCGGACACCCCGCAAGCATAATGATCAGTGTTGCGGATAAGGTTATAAGAGCAAAAAACTTGATCTTCATAGATACCTCCTCGCGATGGAAGGAAACATTTCGCATAATCAAGTGTATATGAGGGCTTCAGGTTAGGAATTGCTTGACAATGTGTTAGCTCCGACAAACAATCCTAGCATGAATCATGCTATATATAGCAGCCAATTCCACTCTTAGGACGAAGCAGAGTATTGCCAACCGGAGGTCGTTATGAAAGCGATTGAAAGCTTCGTTTAACTGACAGAGCATGGTTTATCAAACTATCGTTGCTTTCTTTATTTCTCTAGACAGGCTCTCTTTTTTCTTGTACATCTTTTCATCGGCAACAATCAGCAATTCTCTTATTGTCTTGCCGTTTTCCGGATATACTGCTATACCCACACTGGCAGTTAGCTTTACACGTCTTCCGTTTACAGAAAAGGGCTCATCAAAGGCTTCATGCACTTTTGCTTCAGCCTTTATGGCCCCTTCTGTTCCCGTTGAAGGCAGAATGTACACGAATTCATCGCCACCCATTCTTGCAGTTGAGTCACTTCTACGGCAGATCGAACTTAGACGTTTCCCAATGCTTTTAAGAAGCGCGTCACCGAAGTCATGGCCAAGAGTATCGTTAACTCCTTTGAAGTCATTGAGATCGAGATACAGGATAGCCATTTCTTCCCCATTCCTTTTTGAGAGCTCTATTTGCCTCATTGCACAGTCAAAGAAGGCTCTGCGATTCGGAAGGCCTGTTAGGTAATCTTCCATTGATAGTCTTTCCATTAGCTCCCTTTGCCTTCTGAGTTCATTGACAGTCTGAATTCTCAATAGAAGAACCGAGATCGCCTTTCCAAAACTCATTGCAGTTCTAATTAACTCCTCGTCGTCAAAAGCAGTCGGCGAATTAAAACTGTCGAGGTTGAAATACATTTTCACTTCGTCATCGATCTTTATCGGGATAGATAGAGTACTCATTATTTCTCGCAGCCTTCCTCCATTAATAATCCTTTTGAGCCGTTCATTTTCCATTCGGTAGTCAACACTGTAGTCCTTTATAACAACTACCTCATCACTTCCTTTCTGGATTAGTTCTTCTGTACTGAAGGAAACTGACTTCAATTCTTCAAAGTCATAGTTGTATGTTGCAACAAAGTGAAAACGTCCGTCATCTTGCTTGAGAAGAAAGGCAGCTGCATCTGCTCTTGGAAAGGCTTTCACACACTTCATAAGAAAGTACTCGTAGGTCTCTTCGTAGAAATCGCTTCCAAGCACCTCTGTGATTAACTCATTAAGAACTCTTTGGAACTTGCTTTGCTCACTCAGAGCGGACTCAATTTTTCTAAGATGAGTAACGTCCTTAAAGGTAAGAACAATCGAATCAGGATCCTCCTTTGAATCTCTTCCTATCACTAGATTGATTTCCGCATTTAATCTAGACGTATCGGAAGTGATCAATTCACCTGAAAACGAAGCTGTGTTTTGACCGGCAAACAGAGATTTTTTCGCTTCTTTGTAAGCTTTCACACTTCTCTCAGAGAAAAAACCGAAAAAAGCCCGGTTCATTAGATCTTCTTCCTTGTATCCCAATAGAGCACATGCGGTTCTATTAGTAAGCAGAATCCTATCTGATAGATCGAGAATAAGTATTCCATCAAGCGAATTGTTTACAACGGCGGTGAATTCGGAGATTCTCTTCTTACGCTCCCTTAAGTGATAGATAACGTTAACTAGAAGGATTGGGAAGCCCGCAGCCAGCAGTCCCAATGAAATGAATTCGTAGGCTGCCATCCCGGTTAGTGCTTCAACTAGATCGAAATACGTTGACAACGATAACAGGATAAGGCCGATAGGAATCCCCCGATGAAGCTCCTTGCTTCCAAGAAGGTAGGCTGCGACAAGTAAAGCTCCGATTACAACCATCTCACTCAATATCGCCAGTAACTTAACCGGTTCAATCGAATGCAGGGAAAAGACAATTACAGATATGACAAGAATCGCCGCTGAAGTAAGATACACCTGCAGCTTGCTTCCCGAAATGTTCAATTCGCTATCACCTCAGTAGCATTATACATTCATTAAATAACCCTATCAGTCAAGAAAGCTCAATTCTGCTGCACGGCGATATTATACGCTTCAAAGTCTATCGAAGACTTCACACCTTCCCACTCACGGAAGTATCGAAAAACGATCGAGGTGTTACCCTCATCAACCGCCTGGAAGGTCCAGGTGACTCTCGAGGGAGCCCCGACCTTTCCGCTAGTGTCTGTCACTACATCTTTTGCAACTTCCCTAACTCCATCTCCGAGTATCTCATAATGCCATGTGTACCCTGTGCTCGCATTCTCTTCTAGAGTGATGGTGAAGGTTGAGCCGATATTCACTTCGTTCATGAGAAGCTTCAGATCAACTTGCCCTTTTCCTTCTCCAGAGACATCGACGGTTAACGCCCTGAAGTCTACCGATTGCTTTTCTCCTTCCCACTCTCTGAAGAGTTTTAGCGTGATCAGCGTCTTTCCTTCCTTTGCCGCGGTCATTATCCAACCTTTTACAGAAGGAGCCCCGGGCATAAAACTCGGTGCGTTATGCTCTTCAAGAAAGTTTCTAAGAACACCTGACGGTTCCGCGAAAACATGCCAGAGATAACCCGTTGACGGGTTTTCCTGGATCTCAAGAACGGCCAGTTGAGATACCATCATTGTGTTTGAAGACTTCACCAGCTCATTCGACAACCCCAGCACAGTCGTCAAAGCAACAATACAGATAATAACAAGAATTCTTTTCACGAATTCTCACCTCCTATAAAATGAATAGTTCTTCCTGCCTTCCATCTAGATAGTCGATCTTGTTGTTCCTGAAAGCGACCGTTTCTTCAAGGAATCCGTAGACCGGCTGGTCATCCCAAGAGAGCAAAGGAGACCGGCAGTTCAGCTCCATAGCAAAACAAGTCGAATTCCTGATCTTGAGATCTCCTGTACCCGGGATCTTCTCCTGATTATTCCATAGACCGATGATCGGTCCGGCCCCATGGCCGTGATACCCTACAGGGTGAGAGTAGATTGTCGCGTCCAAACCCCTTTCCTTTGCATCTCTTAAGGAGATGCTTAGCAACTCGTTTCCGCTTATACCTTCTATGAAATTCCGTGCCAGAATATCCTGAACTTCGTTTGTCTTCCTTATCACATCATCTAGCCCTTCCGGCAGATCGTTCTCTTCATCGCTCTTCAGATAAAACATCTGCTGGGTATCCGTCGCGAGACCACTGTACATAAAACCGAAGTCACAGTGAAGGAGATCTCCCCCCTCAATCACTCCGGTCTTTCTGGGATCTTCTGCGCCACGCCTTTGAAGGTCTACGTCCGGGCCAAACCAGGTTCTCAAACCGAGATTCGATGCGAGTTTTTTCAGTCGCATTTCGACATCTCTGGTAGTTGTAACCCCCGGAATGATATTCTCTCTAGAGAAGGCGTTACCAATGATTGTGTGTGCAATCCTGTCAAGCTTTCTGTAGACTTCAATCTCCCTATCACTCCTTGTTTGCAACCAATTTACCGCGATTCTCTCGGCGCTCACGAGATGTATATGATCGTCAAACTTCTGTCTTAGAGACTCGAAAAGCGAATGAGTAATTCCATCGGCCAACGCGAAATCCTCTGAAAAGTTCAGACCGAGTGTTCTTATCTTCAAATCTCTCAGAAGCTTAGCCATTGATTTGAAGACATCTCCTTCCTCAATTGTCCAAGCGCATTGATAGAACTCCTCCATTCGACTTCCGTAAGGAGACAGCACGAATCTCTCTTCCTTCGTGAACAGGAACGCGGTTACTCTGCTTGCCCCATGGAACGAACCGGGAAGGAGTGTCTTGATTATCGGGTCTTCATTGTTCTCCCTTCCTATTACCATCCAGGCATCAAATTCCTCTTCTTCGAGAAGTCCCGGCAAAACACTGTTCAATCTATATTGCAGGATTTCGTTGTACTCAACAATCCGTTGTTCTTCCGAGGGCATATTCTCGCTAATCTCTTTATATTGATCTGCAGAACTATTCATCAATATCTCCATCATCTTTGCCTATCGGGATATCTATCTCTGAGTTCTTAAGAAGCTTTTTGAGAAACTCATCATTCTCCTTTAGAAAACTCTCTTCAGTAACTAGACGGATGCCCATTGGTCCTTTGCTTCTTATCCTCAGTTTCTTGTGTGCGCTTTTCTGTCGGCTAATGAGTTTGTAAGTAATACCGTTGACTTCGACAAATCCCTTGACCTCCAATATATCACCTCCTGAGATAATCTATCATTTATGATTCGCAAAACAAAGAACTGTGCTCTCTTGCGTTGCAGGAAAGATACGGAGTAGAATAGAAAAGCCGTGAATGAAAGGAGAAGGAATTGCTTTTTCAGACCGAACCAGGAAGATTTCAGAGTCTTGATTACCTTTTCGGAGAGCTCGCTCAAAACCTCGCATATCTTTCGATCCTCCATCAAAACACCCGGGGAGCGGTCTACACTGATAACCCCGACGAGCCACAATTGGCTGTTGTATGGAACTGCTGTGATACTGTACTAATCGGAGGAGATATTGTCGGGGCTGCAGATTCGATACTTCTTGAGTTCTTCTCTGAAACGCTAATCCCCGAAGCAAAAGCGAGAGGGATACCTTCACTGAACGTCTATTCAGCTACTGATTTTTTTGAGAGACTTGGAGATCTTCTTGGGTTAATGAATCCCAGAAAAAAGATAAAAAGATAGCTCTTTCAGTTGCGTCAACTAGACACTCGAGATGTATCAGGTTTCATGATGGATCATTTCCTACAGAGGATTACGGAAAGAACGTTTGAGACAGGACTGGTCAACTCCCTCGCTGTTGAGGGATGGATATATTCATTCTAAGAAGATCTCGATTCCTTCATTGATAAGAGCGATGGCTACATGATAGTCAGGGATGGTGTAATACTAAGCTGGTGCATAGGTGTTTACAGATCCGATGATAGAGTTGAAGTTGGTTTGGAGATGGTCGCAGAGTATAGGAAGAGGGGATTTGGTTTGGCCGTATCACGGGCATACACAAATGAATTCCTGTCCAGGGGGCTGATAATTGACTGGCTCTGCAACTACGAAAACTTGCCATCAATTTGAATTGCTAAGGATCTTAGATTCGAAGAAAAGGCAGAGGATTCAGTCTATGAAATAAGGCTCTGAAAGAGGCGATGTGATGAAACATTCGAGACTAATCTGCACTGCTTGCGGAAAAGAGTATTCTCAAGAATACTTCCGCTGCACGTGCGGAGAACCATTGGAAATCGTAATCGAAAACCAGAAGCTCATTAAGCTTCAATTCAGAAGATCAGAAATGTTGGAGAGCTTTTCTCATCTTTTACCAGAACTGAAGGATAACAACTTTCTTTCGATGGGAGAAGGATTGACCCCACTAACAAGACTGGAGAATACCACTCTTGATGGACTGGAACTGTTCGTTAAGAACGAGTCGATAAACCCCACCTGGTCATTTAAGGATCGGGGAAGCTATCTGGCAACGCTTGACGCTATAAATCAAGGATACAGACAAATCGGCACAGTCTCTACGGGCAACATGGGGGCTTCCGTCGCCGCCTATGGAAAGAGAGCAAATCTGAGAACAACGATCCTGATTTCAGATTCCATTCCAGAAGAGAAAATAGCTCCAATCGCAATATATGGACCAAGAGTCCTCAAGGTTACAGGAGACTACGGTGACTTGTACCACAAGTCTGTAGAAATTGGCGCGAAAGCCGGGATTTACATGGCAAATTCAGATGTTCCAATGAGGGTTGAAGGCTCGAAGACGATTGCGTTCGAGATATTTCTTCAGTTAGGTGAAAAGGTTCCTGACTTTATTGTTGTTCCAACAAGTTCTGGAGGCAATTTGAGGGGCATCGAAAAAGGCTTTCGCGAACTAAAGAAATTTGGATTCTCGAATACCCTCCCGAGAATTGTTGTAGCGCAGGCGATGGGATGCTGCCCCATACATCTGGCCTTTTCACAAGGGGCTGAAACTGTCTCGCGATTTATTGATCCTTGTACTGTCGCTCACGCTATCGAGAATCCTTTCCCTCCAAGCGGGAACGCAGTACTGAAGATTTTGAGAGAAACTGATGGAATAACTGTCGCAGTAGATGAAGCGAGTATCCTTAAAGCTCAAAGAGATCTGGCTGAAAAGGGGCTCTTCGCCCAACCAGCCAGCGCTGTGCCTTTGGCAGCTTTGAACAAACTGCAAAAAGAAGTGAATATGAAGAGAGCTGTTGTTGTTGCAGTTCTCACAGGGTCAGGGCTGAAGTACCCCACAATTCTTGAGAAGCATCCTTCGAAGATAGAAATAACTGATCTTATCTCTCTTGGAGAAACCCTAGAACGGAATCCTAACTGTATCCAGTAAGGAGATCGGCAAGCAACCGGCTTTGTCCCGGACAGAGTTCAATCAAAAAATCAGTAATTATTGTCAGTCTTATACTAAGAACGCTATACGATTTCATTATGTAATTATTTACGTCCCTATTACCCTCTCTAGAAAAGACTTATATTCTGTCTTAATTATGATTATCTCTTCTTGACAGGTGCACTCCACTTACCTATAATAGATTTGTAGATGTTGAGTTGGTGGCAAGGAGGGAAATCAGATGGCAAATAAGGAATACACAGTTGGTATTGACCTTGGAACTACAAATTCAGTTATTTCGTGGGTGAAGCCGGACGGTAACGTTGAGGTCATTCCCAATGCTGAGGGGAATCGAACCACCCCATCGATAGTTTCTTTCAGCAAAACGGGAGAGATCATTGTCGGCGAACCCGCCAAGAGACAAACGATACTAAATGCAGACAGAACAGTAAGATCTGTGAAGCGAAAAATGGGTTCCGACTACAAGGTGAAGATTGATGATAAGGAATACACGCCTCAGGAGATAAGCGCTTACATTCTGAAGAAGATGAAGGCCGACGCCGAGGCTTACCTCGGAGGAAAGATAACACAGGCGGTAATTACTTGTCCCGCATACTTCAACGATGCTCAGAGGCAGGCCACAAAAGAGGCTGGTATTATTGCTGGACTGGAAGTCCAGAGGATCATTAACGAACCAACAGCAGCTGCCGTAGCTTACGGAATCGACAAGAAACGCGGCGATAAGAAGATCATAGTATATGATTTGGGTGGAGGAACCTTCGACGTCTCCGTATTGGATATAGGTGACGGTGTAGTTGAAGTCTTGTCAACGTCGGGCAACAACCACCTCGGTGGAGATGACTTCGACCAGAGGTTGATTGACCATATAGCAGAAGACTTCAGAAAGAAGAACAACGTTGATCTTCGAAAAGACAAACAGGCGTTCCAGAGGCTTAAGGATGCCGCAGAAAGAGCAAAGATAGAGCTTTCTTCAAAGTTTGAAACGGAGATTTCTTTGCCTTTCATAACTGCAACTGCCGATGGACCATTGCATCTTGAAATGAAGATAACTAGATCGACACTAGAATCTCTGATAAAGGATCTTGTGGAAGGCACCAGAGAGCAGATAGAGAGAGCAATGAGCGATGCAAAACTCTCTCCGAAAGAGATAGATGAAGTGCTTCTTGTAGGAGGTTCAACAAGGATTCCAATGGTTCAAAGTTTCATCAAATCGATCTTCGGCAAAGACCCGAACAAGAACATAAATCCAGATGAGGCCGTTGCTATCGGAGCAGCTCTGCAAAGCGGAATACTGTCCGGCAGTGTAGAAAGTGATCTTGTGCTCGTAGATGTCACTCCTTTGACTTTAGGAGTAGAAGTAATGGGCGGTTTGATGGAACCGATCATCGAGAGAAACTCTACCGTTCCAGTCAAGAGATCGAAGGTTTTCACTACAGCGGCCGACGGGCAGACGGAAGTGGAGGTAGCGGTCTACCAGGGAGAAAGAACTATGGCAAGAGACAACATGTCTCTTGGAAGCTTCAAGCTTACCGGAATTGCTCCCGCTCCTAGAGGAGTTCCTCAGATTGAAGTGACTTTCGATATTGACAGCGATGGAATAGTTCACGTCTCCGCAAAAGACCTGGGAACCAATAGAGAACAATCCATGGTGGTAAGTGGAAGACAGAAGATGTCAGAAGAAGAAATAAAGAGAGTGGTAGAGGAAGCAAAGAAATACGAAGAACAGGACAAACAAAAGAAACAGGAAATTGAGTTGAAGAATCAAGCCGATCAGCTTGCATATAGTATAGACAAACTCCTTAGTGAGAGCGGCGACAAGATATCCTCTGAGGACCGAGGCAAGCTCGAAGGCCTCGTGAAGGACCTGAGGGACGCGATCAACGAAGACAACATTCAGAGAATAAAGCTGTTATTTGATCAGCTTCAGAAGGAAAGTATGAGAGTTGGACAGAGTGTTTACCAGAAAGCCCAGGCTCAAACTCCTGCAGACGGAGTCACACAAGAAGGTGAAAATAATGATAGTGACAGTGGTACCGAGTATATACCGCCGGAAGACAGTAAATAGCAGAAATCATAGAGATCCTAAGAATGGAGGTGTTAATATGTTGGCTATCAGAAGAGGAAGTGATGTTTTCAGACCTTTCGAGGAGATTCAAAGAGAGATGGACAGACTCTTTAATGAAGCCTTCAGAGGCCTGAATGATCAGTCGAAAGAAGCTGGGATGTTCAGTCCGGAAGTTGACATCTACGAAAAGGATAACTCAGTTTTTATCGAAATGGACATCCCTGGAATCAAGAAGGATGAACTCGAAATCAAGGTAGAAGATGATGTTCTCTCAATCAAAGGCGAGAAGAAGCTTGAAAGAGAGGAAAAAGAAAGAGACTACCATCGCTACGAGAGATATAGCGGAGCGTTCCAGAGAATATTCAGGCTTCCTGAGTACGTTAAGAGTGATGATGTCAAGGCGAAATACGAAGACGGTGTCCTAAAACTCGAGCTTCCCAAAAAAGAAGAAGTCAAGAAAGAAGCTATCCAAGTAAAGATCGATTAACGTTAGAGAAAAACTAAGGGGGCGCTTTCGGGCGCCCTTTTTTTGGAGGTGCAGTGATGATCAACTATGAAGAATACACCGAAAAGGCGAAGAAGATTCTTCTGGATGTCCAGGATATCCTAACCAGATACAGGCAGAATCAACTCGCATCGGAACATATACTTCTTTCCATGCTCGAGGACGGGGATAATATTGCCATCGAGATACTGAACGGGAAGAACATCAGCATAGATTCTCTGAAGAAAGATGTTGAAGAAGTCATCGGCCGTTATGGAAGTAGCCGAGAGTCAACAAACCAGATATATATCACTCCGGAGGCCAGGCACATCCTCGAGAATGCCCGAAGTGAAGCGAGAAGAATGCATGATTCGAAAACTGGAACCGAACATATACTTCTGGCGATGGTACGGGAGACCTCTGCTGTTGCAAGCAGACTCCTGTCCAAATACGGGATCAATCTCGATAATATATACACATTGATTCTCAAGGGCCGAACAAAAAGCGGCGCAGAAGAGGATGAGAATCTTTCTTCCTTGAAGAAGTTCACAATCGATCTTACTCAGCTTGCAAAGGAAGGCAAGCTTATGCCAGTTATTGGTAGAGAAGATGAAGTCAGAAGGGTAATACAGATTGTTGGAAGGAAAACCAAGAACAATCCCGCGCTCGTCGGAGAACCGGGAGTTGGAAAAACCGCAATTGTAGAAGGTTTGGCTCAACGTATTGTGAGTGGCGATGTCCCCGAATACTTGAATAACAAGAGCGTCCTGGCTCTGGATATGGGTAGACTGGTCGCCGGAACGAAATTCAGAGGAGAATTCGAAGAGAGAATGAAGGACATCATCGATTCAGTGAGAAAACTCTCTGGTGAAGTAATCCTGTTCATAGATGAGATACATAGCGTAGTAGGAGCTGGCTCAGCCGAGGGATCTATGGATGCTGCAAATCTCTTGAAGCCAGCTCTTGCCAGAGGCGAACTACAATGCATCGGTGCAACAACTCTTGATGAATACAGAAAGTACATCGAGAAAGACAGAGCCCTCGAAAGACGTTTTCAGCCTGTGATGGTCGATCAGCCGACCCCTGAGGAAACCTATAGAATTCTTGAGGGACTGAAATCTACTTACGAGAAGCACCACGAGATAAAAATCGAAGATGATGCTTTAAAAACAGCCGTCGACCTTAGCGTGAAGTACATAACTGACCGTTATCTTCCAGACAAAGCAATAGATCTTGTTGACGAAGCGGCTTCATTTGTGAGACTTCAAACGGGTTACATGCCGGAAAGACTAAGACTTCTTGACCGTCAGCTCAAGGACCTCGACTCTCAGATAACCTCACTTGCAGAAAAGGGAGAGTATCAGGCTGCTGCAGAGTTGAAAACGGAGGCCGAGAGAAAAAGCAGAGAATTTCGCGAAGAGAAAAAGAAATGGGAGTCAGATGAGTCATTTGGAAAGGCCGTAACACCAAATGTGGTAGCTTCTGTAGTTGAACAGTGGACGGGAATTCCGGCTGGAAAGATGCTTCAATCCGAGCGCGAAAAGCTTCGCGACCTAGAGTCAATAATCCATGAAAGGTTCATGGATCAGGAAGAAGCAGTGAACGTCGTCTCTCAAACAATCAGACGAGCCAGAGCAGGCCTCAATGCTCCTCATAGGCCATGGGGTTCTTTCATGTTCCTGGGTCCAACCGGAGTAGGAAAGACGGAACTTGCAAAGGCACTTGCCTTCATCCTATTCGGTAGCGAAGATGCTATCGTCAGGATTGACATGTCCGAATACATGGAAAAGCATACTGTTTCCAGACTTATAGGCGCTCCTCCCGGCTATGTAGGCTACGAAGAAGGTGGTCAACTAACTGAAGCGGTAAGAAGGAGACCTTATTCTGTTGTGCTTCTTGATGAGGTTGAGAAGGCTCACAAGGAAGTTCACAACGTGCTGCTACAGATAATGGATGACGGTCGGCTAACAGACGGAAAGGGAAAGACCGTCTCATTCTCGAATACGATCTTAATCATGACAAGTAACTTGGCCTCTAAGGAACTAACTGAAATGAGTGATGAGAACCAAATGAAATCAGTTGTGGGGGAGATCTTACGAAGAGCTTTCAGACCCGAATTCATTAACAGATTGGACTCAATAGTGCTATTCAGACCACTAGACGAAAAAGCTATGGAAGGCATAGTCAAGATGAGGATAGCAGAAATGCAGAAAAGACTCGCTGAACAGAAGATTTCTGTTGAGATCAGCAAGGAAGCACTTGGGTATCTAGCAAAAGAAGGTTATGACAGAGAATACGGTGCTAGGCCAGTTCGAAGGTTGATTGAGAAATCTGTGGAAGGACCGATTGCCGATATGATAATCGATGGATCTCTGGTTGAAGGAATGAAAGTGATAATTGATTTGAGAGCCTCTGAAGTTATCATAAGACCGGAAAAAGCATTGTAAGTGAACTTATCGGCTTTTGAGAATAACTAATAATGATATCATCTTCTTAGGAGGTGCTTAATGGACAAAGTCTTCTTCACTTACAAGATCCCCGATGAAGGTATGCTTCTTCTGAAAGGCTATGATATCTATGGAAACACTGAAGACAGATTTCTTAAGAAAGAAGAGATAATTCGTGAAGGCAAAGACGCGTCAGCACTGATAACTCTTCTCTCGGACAAGATTGATTCAGAAGTCATATCTTCACTGCCAAAGTTAAAGGTTATCGCAAACTACGCAGTCGGGTACAACAACATCGATATTGAGGAGGCAAGAAAGAGAGGAGTACGAGTCACCAATACGCCGGAAGCTCTTACCGATGCCACTGCAGATTTGACAATGGCACTCATTCTGGCAACCAGCAGAAGAATCGTAGAGGGAGACAGTTTCATTAGAGAGCGCAAATTCGTTGGATGGAAGCCAGATTTGCTAACCGGCCCTTCTCTCTCCGGGAAGAATCTGGGCATAATCGGACTTGGCAGAATTGGAAAAGCTGTAGCGAAAAGGGCTAAAGCGTTCGGAATGAATGTCTTTTATTTCAACAGAAAACCACTTCTTTCTCAAGAAGAAGAGAGATTCAATGTAAGGCATATGAGTCTTGAAGAGTTACTGAAGAGTTCTGATTTTCTGTCGCTTCATGCTCCTCTAACTAAGGAAACCTATCACTTGCTGAACGAGAAGAGGCTCTCATTGATGAAGCCAGGAGCCATTCTAGTTAATACTGCCAGAGGTGAGATCATCGATGAAAGCGCACTGATAAAGGCGCTTAAGACCGGAAGACTAGCCGCAGCTGGCCTAGACGTATATGAAGAAGAACCTTATGTGCCTCAAGAGTTGATAGAACTGAACAACGTGGTTCTTCTTCCCCATATTGGATCTGCCACCAGTGAAGCAAGAAAAGAGATGGCAATTATTGTAGGACGCAACGTTGCAGCCGTTCTTGAAGGAAAGGAGCCACCTAACCCTGTGGTTTGATCACTTGGTCAAGAAGTACCATATCGGACCATGATATCTGTTGCCGGCTGCATCGACTGCTACGATTTGCCAGTAATATATAGTGTTTGGAGATAGTCTGTCTACGAAGTAAGTACTTGAGTTCGTTGTCGCATAAAGCTGCGGAGTCGGGGATGTTCCAAGGTAAAGATTGTAACTGACGACATCGATAAACGGCGATGACTTAAGACTAACTCTTGCTCCGGAATCCCTGTTTGATATCCAGAGATCTAGATTGCTCAACACAACGGAGCTGTTCCTGATAACAACGTCCCAGCTCAACACCACACTACCGCCATAGACAAAGGTTCCGTCTTGCAAATAAGTGTTAAAAACAGTTTGCGGTTCCTGATACATAGCACTTGCAGCAGCGACGATAAATATCGTCATTAGAACAGCAAAGAAGACTCTTTCCATAGTCCGCACCTCCAATTCATCAGACTGTGGATCGGTCTGCAAAGTTTATTAATCAGAAGGGAGAGTGAGATCATGAAAGTAAAAAACGTTGGAGAAGTTTACAGATGCGAGATATGCGGAAACGTAGTTGAAGTGAAAGAAGCCGGCGGAGGAGAACTCGTCTGTTGCGGAGAACCGATGAAGCTTGTTCAGAAATAAGAAGAGCCCCATAAGGGGCTCTTCTCCTAAAAATACATGTCGAATCTCAAGAGGACGGGAAGAGGCCAGAGGAAAAGTGAGAACTTGAACCTATCTGTCATCTTGGTCACATCAATAAAACCTATTTCTGGAGAGAGTCTTGTTTTGAATCTATCTGTTGACTCATAGAAAGAGAACATAAATTGTCCTCTAAGGCCCATGGAAAGCATGTACCTTCTGCCAAACAAGTTGAAAGAAAGGCTTTCAATCCCAGGTTACTAAACGACGACCAATACCCGCTTCGAGACCTGAGATTTTCCCGAGCGCACCCGAATATGACAAGTCAGGTCCTGCGTAAAGTATTGTTGGAGTAAATCGAAGACTGCCGGTTTGAGAGCCACCGAAGACTTCAAGACCCAACCTGTAGTAGCCATTTACAGAGAAAATACCTGGAAGCAATGGAAAATAGACAACTGAACCTCCAATATTGTTCGCGGTGAAATAGCTCCCAAATGAAACTGACGCAACAATCATCACGATTATGAAAAGTACGATTATTCTCAGCTTCACTACACCATCTCCATAAAAGTTTTGCACTATTAATCATACATTCCGTCCACTCTTGGGAGAAATGACTTAAGCAAAATTGAAGTGATCTTTGTCTCCCTAATTCTCATAGAAGACACTCTGAACACATAGGTTTCTTTGACCTCCTTGAGGACTCTCCTTCGATTTCTTTCCGGCAAAGGTTTCATGCCAAACATACCTTACACAAAAGGAATTTCTCCTTCAAGAAACAGATACAGAAATAGTTGATTATAGTACCATAAACTTGCTGGAGGTTGATCGATGAACAAATCCAATCTTTCCAGAAAAGAGATAGTCTCCTCCCTAGAAGAAGCAGTAAAAAGTAGAGGATCTGTTATGGGAAACGGTATACTGAGAGTGGACTCCTTTCTGAATCATCAGATTGACCCTTTACTTATGAAAAGTGCTGGAGAACTGATAGCTGACTTTTTCAGAGATTACGAAGTCACAAAAGTATTGACTGCCGAGAGTTCCGGAATAGCTCCCTCTCTAATGGCTGCTTGTGAATTGGGAGCTCAGCTTGTTTTCGCACGGAAGAGGAGGCCCATTACGATGCAACATTATCTTAGCGAATCGGCTCCTTCTCATACAAAAGGGGGAGTAGTGGAACTAAATGTTTCCCTTGATTATCTTGGCAAAGAAGACAGAGTAATAATCGTTGACGACTTCTTGGCAAGCGGCAAGACTATTGAGGCTCTTGCAACGCTTACTCTAAGAACTGGTGCATCCTTAGTAGGCTTCGCGGCAGTAATAGAGAAAACTTTTGAAGAGGGGCGCTCTCTACTCGAGAAGTTCAGCGTTCCTGTACTTGGAATTGTGAGAATTTCCTCTCTCAATCCACTTTCTTTTGCTGTGAATCAACCCTAGAAATACGCGCAAAACTGAGCGCCAAGACTTACAAACGAAAGGAACAACCTGTCTCCATCGAAAGAATTGGTCAAAGACCAGTATCTCGAACCGGCTCTCACGTAATAAAACGGGCCTTCAAAGTGGAGCCCTGCATAAAAATCGATAAAGCCGTTCCCTTTGCCGAGCCCTGTTGCTACCTCTAAGGCAACGAAAACCTGATCATTCATCTTTAACTTTATATCTGCTGCCGGACCAAAACCAAAATCAGTCTTCTTGCGGCTGTATTGCTCTGAACCCGTAAGATCAATCTGCTTGAATAACAGACGTCCTTGAACTCCAAGTTGAAGAGAAAAACGATCCAGAACGGGGAGAGCATATCCGTAAGTTATTGAGAGCACATCTTGCCTAAACATTGATTCGTAAGTAATTAGTGATTCTGTTCCTGTTGCTTCGAGTGAGCTGTTCACGGAGAAGTGTATAATACTCACTTCGATCAGGTGTTCCTGGAAAAACTCATATCCTGCAGTCGGAATGAAGTACGCGCGAAAGTTGCTTCTGTCGAGAAGATCAGTTTTCCCCGAACCAGCTTGTTCAAGAAATCCATTCCAAGGCATCGCAAAACCACTTTCTGCCTTCAGTTCAAATTTCGCACAACCGAGAACTGCAAGAAGCCCCATGAAGGCGAAAAGACAGAGTCTTCTTGATATCATGATCTAAGCAACCCCTTATCTATCATCCAGCCGGTAATTACTCTGACTTTTTCAATTTCCACATCATAGTGAATGCTGGCAAGAAGCTCTACGGATTCCCTACCTCCGATCAAGGCAGCTCCCCCTACCACAAAATCCGCGATGCTGGCGAAATCTATAGCCAGCTCCTCCTTTAGCTCTTGAGGAAATGTCTTAATCCATTCTAGGCCCAGAGAACTCTCGAATGTTGGTTCTAGAGGGCTTAACGAGGGGAGATTGTCTGAATTGCTGAAAATCTTTCTGAGTGAATCTCCCTCGAAATTAGAGATGAGAAGATCATAGATATCGTCACTTCCCTCCCTTCCAGCTATTCTGTTTAGAATCTGATATAGCTCGCCAATCATCCTGCCCCTAACACTTAGAAGCACATTAGGATCAGGCTGGACAAGCTGGTCGAGAGTTTCTAAAGCTGATAACCCCACCCATTCCAGCTCCATTTCGTCCATCATGCGAGGTGTGTCGAAATCAGAGTGATAGTATCTATCTGGCAGATGGCCCATAAACGGAGAAGGAATTCCTAGAGTCGTGAATACGCAGTGATCAGATCCGGCCATAAATGGGATCTCGCCAAATCTCTTCAATGGATAACCGGAACTAGACGGCATATTCCTTTCTATGTTGTAAGCAAGAGTCCTTCCCCATCTCTGAGGAAGATATGGTGGCACTTTCGAAAGAATGAAGGTTGAACCTGTCTTATCCTGATCGGCACCAACCATATCGAGGTTTATAGTGCAAACAGGGAGACGGCTCTCATTCTTGAGTTGAAGAGCATACGGAACACTACCTAGATACTCGGGAACCAGAGCAACCTTTACGGAATACGGGAATCCGCTGTCATTAAGAACCTTTGCAATCTCTGCAGCGAGAGCCGCACCGCTCGCATTGTCATCGGCCCCAGGAGAGGGGTGACATAGATGAGCAGTCAGAAGAACCTCAGGACCTTCGTTGAAGCCTGTTGCGTCTATCTGCAGAATCTCTAATTCGCCCTCTGTAAGTCTCGTTTCGGCCCTGAATCTTACAAGTGAAGAGCTCCTTTTTACGCGTTCAGACAGAAGATCGAATTTCTCCTTCGACACAGAAAACGCAACTGTATTCCTGTTTGCGGATTCTCTATCGTGTGGAATAGTCAGAAAGTTGGTCATTTCAGGTAAACTATCCAGGCTACGGCCAATTTCCTCAAAAGCCTTCCTCATGTGGCATAAGATAAGACACCTCGCTCCACCCTCAACTACTGCGTTTTGAAAGACCTTTGCCGGATCATCATTTGCCAAAACCGCCTTTTTCGAATAGTCTCCTTTACCATCATAGATAACCAGAGGAAGCGTTTCCCAGCCTTCTGTGCTCCCACTCCCCGAGACAAGGGAAACCTTCGTGACTGCTGTCGAAGTTATGAAAACCCTTTCGGGATCTTCCAGCCACAGTTCTCCATATATCGGTTCCCATGCAAGAGTAGACAGAGTATTTCCCGTTCTCGTAACTCCGTCTGCCGGGTAACTGAATATCTTGAATCTTTCCTCCGGAAGTCCCCCACGAAGAAGGTAATCAATAACGGCATGCATTGATTTGGTGTAATCCCTGCTTCCACTCACTCTGTGATACCCAGAAAGCATCTCAATAAGTGACTTAACTCTAGCTCCTTCGAGTCTTCGGTTCAACTTTCACCACCTCTTTTCGACATAAATCATCTTCCGTGTCATGCCGCCATCAATAATCAGATTGGCACCCGTAATGAAAGAGGTCTCATCACTTGCCAGGAAAAGGCACGCTTTCCCTATGTCCTTTGGTCTGCCTACTCTACCCACGAGATGTTTTTTATGAGCGGTCTCACTCAGACTGGAACTACTATTGGCTCCCCTGTCTGTAACGTCAATCATTCCAGGGCTGATAGCGTTTACCTTATCTTTGGTCCAAGACTAATAGCCAGTGAATGTGTAAGAGCCAGTAATCCACCTTTTGAAGCCAAGTAAGGTTCTGAGTCTTGTTCAGACATTAGTGCTCTGGTTGAGACAATGTTAACTAAACTGGGAGCTTCAGAATTCATCAGATAAGGAACACAGTACTTAGTCATCATATAANNATATAAGGGCCAGTGAGATTGACTTCAAGAACCTTTTTCCAGTCATCTATCGACCTGTCTAGAATCGTTCCAGTCCAAGCGATACCTGCATTGTTTATTAGCGTATTGATCGATCTTGTTGGCGCTGCGGCATAATCAACAGCTCTCCTAACATCTCTTCCCGAAGAGACATCTCCTTGAATGAAAAATGCTGACCTCCAAGCCCTTTAATAGTCTGCACTGTGTCGTTACCGGCCAATTCGTCAATATCCATCAGGACTACAAGCGCTCCAGATTCTGCAAAGCCAAGTGCTATTGCCTTCTTGATCCCTTTAGCACCACCGGTAATCAAGACCGCCTTGTCCGAGAACCTCAAAGAGCACCTCCTGACGCATCACATTTTATCCCATAGCGGGCTAGATCTTGGTTAGCCTTTCAGACTGTATCATTGCACACTTTTCGATTGCTGCAAGCTTTATCTCTTGTTCTTCAAAAGTCTCTGCAATAGCATGATAATGGTTGTAAGCCATTTTCCAGTATAGTGAAGCCCTGTCGGGTTCACGTTCGGTTTTTGCGATCTTTTCGAGAGTCATTCCCTTAACAAGCCAGAGAGACACATCATCGCCTCTCAACCTTAAGCCCTTTTCAAAGATTTCAAGAGCCTTATGATGTTCTTCAAGACGGTCTCGGAGCAAAACCCCCAGTTTCCTTATATAAACAAGCTTATCTTCCGGTAGTTGGAGAATCTCTATAAGTCTTTCGTAATCCCTGGCGAGCTCCTCAAGGTCTTCTCTGCTCGCATTTCTGTTTTTGGATCTTGATTCAGAGACCGAAATTCTTTTCTTGATCAATTCAATATCATTTGATTCATCTGAGCAAATCTCGTTAACACTTTCTGGAACAGATTTATCCAGAAGCCTGATCTTTTCAAGCAGAGCTTTCTTGTCTTCAAATCGATCTATCCTTGATAGGATTTGATCAAGCCTGATAAGAAACGACGCTTCGTTTCCTTTAAAAGAATACCCACAGCCATCAAACCTTTCGACTATTCTCTCAGCGATTTCACGCAAATCCTCCTCTGAAGACGTGACGAGACCATACATTATAGAAAGTTCCAGATACAGAAGCTCATCTCTTATAGTCATTTCACCAGAGACTACGATGCGCCTGAGAATAGCTAGCTGATCCTCTCTCGAAATCTCTCCCACTTCTGCAATCGTCTTCATGTACATCTCCTTAATCTTGGAAAGCCTCTCTCGACTTGCAGAAGCAACGGTCATTTCAATATTCTGGAGAGCAACCTCCACAAAAAAGACTCTTCGAGAAATCCTGTAGCAAGCAGTTGCCAAATCTATGGCTAGATCAGGCTCCTCGCTGAAGAAGAATCTCATAACTCTTTTCCATAGTTTCTCATCGAATTCTCCGGCAAGTCTGATCAAAGATCTGGTTGCAGCTGTTCTCATAGGTCTATCAAACTTTTTAAAGATGGCCGAGAAGTCTTCAAACGACTCATCGCTTCTGATAAGTCTTAGTCTCTCAACCGCAGCTTCAAAAGCACCTTCTATATCTCCGATTTCTACTTTCATGTTCATCAGTTCAGCGAGAAGTCTGTTCCTCTCTTCGTCCCCTTGTGATCTCTCTATTCTTCTCTCTATCTTTGACATCTTCCTATCTTTCATTCTTTGACTGATCTTCTTCAAGAACATCATATCCTCCGGCAATAACTGAATAAAATCGCTTCTATAAAAGGATACCAGAAAATGAGATCCTGATAACATGAAAGATTCTCACAAAGGCTCCTCATTATGGGTATTCCGCCAACGAACTCTTTACGATGGGTTACCTATACTACACGGAAGCAGACGAAATAGCCACATCGAGAATCAGATCAATCAAGGATCTACTCCATTCAATTCTGTAACCCCAGATCGTTCTTTGCAGATAGTAAACCCTCGCACCGCTGAACTCCGTGAAAACGTTTTTCTCGGAGGATCCAGGGATGAATATGAGGCAATAACTATCTGGATCGTCCTGCAACTCGTACAGTTCAAGAAAACTACTGTACTCAGGATCATCTTGAGTATATAGCGATCCGGACAATCCTTCTATGAACCAGTCGCCGGATCGATGCGCGTACTGGATGTAGTGACGCTGCATCAAGGGCCAATCTTTTTGGAAATCAAACACCAGACTCTTCATGTCACCCTCAAGCTCAACTATCGCCAGCTCTCTCAGGAACGCGATTTCCCTCTCATTGAGACCTGCCTTAGAACCGGCTTCCTGCTGCTGACGAATTTGAGCGGTGTAATCAAGCATAGCCCTTTCATACTGAATAAAAACTTGGCTGGGACTTCTGAAGAAATTGAAGCCCCAAATATACGATATTGCTAGAAAAGCCGTTACGACAACGAGAAAAGGTAACCAAAGTTTCAAATCAATACACCACCCGGTTTCACCGCATATTCAAAGATAACACAAGTCTCTGTAGCATAATCGCCCAGAAACAGCTCAAACTTCAAAACAGCCGGAGATGTTGTATCATTATGACTGACAAAGAACAAGAAGGGAAGCTATATGCTGTTAACTCTTAGCAAAGTGGGACATGATTATGGTCAGGACTTCCTGTTTGATGAAGTCTCAACCTCAATAGACAAGAGAGACAAGATTATCCTTCTCGGTAAGAACGGAAGCGGAAAATCCACCCTAATGAGAATCATAGCAGGAGAGCTTTCTCCAACTGAAGGAGAGGTTTTCCATTCGTCAAACGTAAAGATTGGTTATCAGATTCAGAGCAGAATTCCCGATGAGAAAATGACGCTTATGGAGTACTACCTGCAAGACAAATCAAATGTCCCTCTGGATACGGAAGAGTTCTATTCTTATGATAGAAGAGTGAGAAGCATTTTGGTAGGTTTGGAATTCTACGAAGAAGATTGGGAAAGACATTTGGAAACCTTCAGCGGAGGAGAACTCACAAGAATATCACTTGGAAAGCTCTTTCTTGTCGACCACGATATTCTCTTGCTAGACGAGCCAACTAATCATCTGGATCTTGAATCAACGGAGTGGTTGGTTGATTTCCTGAAGAGCTATAAAGGTGCGCTCCTGGTTGTCACTCACGATAGGTATCTGATAAGGAATGTTGGAAACAGATTCTGGGAGCTGAATGGAGGATCTCTCTGGGATTTCGCCGGAACATATGACAAATATCAGTCTGACAGAGAGATCATGGTTAAGAGTGGATTGAGGACACGAGAGAACCTTTCAAGAGAAATTGAAAGGCTGGATGCAGTTGCAAAAAGATACAGACTTTGGGGTCAAGAGAAGTTCATAAAACAAGCAGTTAATAAGGAGAGGCAAAGAGATAGACTCAAGGATCAGCTTGAAACTATAGATCTTCCAGACGAGGAAATCAGGCCAACTAAGTTCAGACTCCCTCAGCCAGACAGAACCGGCTACTCAGTTTTGAAGATCGAAGGACTGTCGTTCGGATTTGGAAGCAAGAAACTTTTCAACGGCGCCTCGGCAGAAGTGCACAGGAGGGACAAGATTGGACTTTTGGGCCCCAATGGAAGTGGAAAGACAACCTTGCTGAGGATAATAACTGAGAATCTTGAGGAGTATGTTGGGCAAATTACTTGGGGTCATAATGTTCGCTGGGGCTACCTGTCGCAGCTTACTGAAGATCTGAACCCATCTAATGATGTGATAAGCGAGATTTGGCAATTGATGCGGGGGCAGCCGGATTACGAAGTGCGGAAGTACATTGGAAGATTCGGTTTCCCGGGCGATGATGTGTTCAAACCAGTTCCATCTTTGAGTGGAGGAGAGAGAACAAAGCTAGCACTGGCAAAACTTATTCTATCGAAACCAAACGTTCTAGTGATGGACGAGCCTACAAACAACCTTGATATCTGGTCTATTGAGAGCCTTGAAGAGGTTCTGAAAGAGTATGAGGGTTGCATAATCCTAGTGTCACATGATAGAGAATTCGTACAGAACGTATGTGATCACTTCCTGATGATAGATGGGAAGAAGTTAAAGGCGGTATCTTCTGTTGAAGAATACCTTAGAAGAAACCAGAGAAACATCGATTCTACGGGCAACGAATATGCGAGGCTAACCTTTCAGGAGCGGCGTAGACTATCCAACAAGAAAAAGTCAGTCCTTGAAAGACTTCAGCAGTTGGAAGTTGAAGAGAACGAACTATCAAGGAAGTTGGAAATGGCACAGCTGAAGATGGGCCTTTTCTCAACAGATTACGAAAAACTTCAAGACCTTTATACTGGCATAGAGAGAATTGAATCAAGACTCCTAGAAATACTCCAGGAAAGAGAAATGCTGGATGATGAACTTGACAGGCTCTCTGAAACTCTTGATGAGACCTCATAACATCAAGAACGCGATGGAAACCGCTGACAATAATATGCAAAGATCTGAGTATATCAGATATCTATGAAAACTCTTCTTGTCGACCTCTACCATCGACCTGGGATCACTGGCCCCCTTTATTATCAACCGATCTGCCTTGTACCAACAGAGCGCGGCAGAGGCGATTGAACCGAAGAAGACCAAACTCCATATAATCGACAGTGAACTGATCAGTATGATAGATAAGGCAGTGCCAACAATCACAAACAAAGTAGCCACTGCCGGTATTCTAATAGTCTCCCAAAAAGTGTAAAGATAACCCTGTACTCTGGCTTCAGTTCTAGGATCTCGCAGAGGCATCATGAAGACTGAGACTAGTAGTCCCCCACCCGCCAAGAGAACATAAGAAAGCACAAACACCGTCTTGTTAAAACCTTCGAACACTCCCATGCTCATCACTCCAAAAAACCTGCCAGCTGGATCTTCTTGCTGAAAACAACAAACAAGTGCATCTGGAAAAGGGATACTTTTCAAGCCTGTTCTACAAAAATCATTATAGCAGATATTGGAATAACGATGATCCAGGGTTCCTACCAGCAAATCGAGAAGAAGGACTGGACAAAGGGCTTGCTCTCTTCATCGATCAAAGGTCAAACGGCTTTCCTCACTTCATTCGAGTCCGCCTCTTCACAGAGGCTCTCTATATCACAGGTTGCTCCCAGAGAAAAACTCTTAGTCTGGCCACCCTTAAGAGGCCCAAGAATCGCTGTGTAAAGCATTGACATTAGCATCACAAAGAACGGCGCCGGATCACGGATGTCCCATGAGTCGTCTCTCAGTCTCTTTCTGCTCTTGAAGAAGCCTTTCATTTTACCAAACCTTCCTTTGAACAGCACGCTGAAGAACCAGCCTATTTCCATTGCAGTTGTATAAGTGCCATTACCCACTTCTGGCGACATAATCTGCTCGGCTCTATTCTTGGTCACCAAGTCCATATATGCCTTTACCATATCTACTCCCGAACAATATGCCACCAAGAGTCCAGGACTCATCCTCGGATTAACATCAACCAGAAAATACGCGTCTCTTTCCTTATCATAGAGAAAATCCGTTGATATGAATCCCGAGTAATTGAGGTTGCCGACGATTTTCTCAACGTCTCTCAAGACCGAATCACATTCAATGGAGATCCTGCAAGTTCCTATCCCTCCGGATTCCGGATACTCTCTTACATTCTTGTAAATAACATTTCCTATCATTTTACCATTGTAGGCGAGCCCAGTAGTACATATTTGGTGAGGCGGCTTCAACTCCTGAACAAGAAATCTCTTTCCATCTAGCGCTTTCGAAATCTTCTCGAACTCCTTGGAAGAAGTTACTCTCACTATTCCTTCGGCGGACCTTTGATTACGCGGTTTCACTATAAGCGGAAACGAGCTGCCGTTAGGCTCAAATTCCCCAAGCAATGCTGTTCTAGGAACACATATTCCAAGTGACCTCGCGTAATCTGTCATAGTGAATTTGTCATGAAGAAGCTTGATGTGATCGTATGAAGGCACCAGAACTTTGACCCGCCCCTCAAATAGATGCAGGTACTTGCTTATAACAAAGCCCTCCTCAAACGTCGGGAATATCACATCTATCTTCATTTCATCTGTCTTTTCCAGAATCTCGTTGATAAATCCTTCGCTATCATCGCTGACCGATGGATAGACAAACTTCCCCTTTAGGTACCTAGAATAAAGGCCGCCACTGAACTTACTACTATCCGCAGCAAAAACATCATGCCCATTTCTAGCCAGAAGTCTGATAGCATTGATCGCATACCACATTCTCGCGCCAGTAATTAACACCCTCAAACTAAGAAACCTCCCGTGGACAATTAGCAAAACAAGGTAGTTACATTCATACTATGCTAAGAACGTAACAATTACATTATTCAAGGTGTTTCACTTATGGCGCTTCCTGAATTCTCCTGGCTCAGTACTGGCAATTTGATGAAAGACTGTGGAGTTATCAGAGACCTAAATATGTAAATTTGCACATCCATTTACATAATAAAGACGGTTTGATTTCTTTAAAAAGAAGTTGTATAATGTCTTTGAATGGTTGACGGTTAACTTCATTTATTATGTATTCACAATGAACTCGATCACATAACAAAGTTAGCCGCAATCCGGACAACTCCTCGTTTCGTAGCAATTCCCCCTTCGATTCCTGACGCCAGTCAGGAATCCTTTTTATTTATCTCTATGATTCGAATAAGGTAAAAAGAGCCGCCTTCTGGCGGCTCCACTAACAGACAAGACTATCTTAATCTCTCAACAAGTGAATAAATCGATTCTGCTGCCTCCGCAGGCAGCTTGTCAAAACCTCCTCTTTCAATTTCTCTGGATCGAAGAAAGCTCAGTCTGTCAACCAATCTATCTCTTACCAGCTTCTTATAACTCTCGTCAGTAAGATCGGGGATGAATCCTTTAATCTCCATTGTCTCCAGTTCAGTGAACGGACCCCAGGGAACAAACTCGGCCCGCCTCTCCACTATCAACTCAAGAATCTGAAGAGTAAGGTCTTTTGGAACTTTCACATCACGGAAGTATCCTGTGTTGAAAATGTAACAATCGATGCTTCTACTTGTGAACAGCTCTAGATAACGGTCAAAATCAGCAGAAAGGGGATAGGTTCTGAAGGGATTAGCGTATGGTTCGATTACCAATGCATTGGGATCCACGCCTGGCGCAAGGCGTTCAGCAGAGGTTCTCTTCGTCGCAAGGGTAGCTCCCATGGTTGATGCAAGAACGGGATCAACAACTCTAACCACAGGGGGAATCGAAGGATCCTTCATTAGCCATACTATCGAATCTACCGGCTCGTCAAATCTGTCTACTCTGTTGGGTGACCATAGCTTCGACTTGATTGCACGACCATTTCCATTCCTTATATCCTCGGTCACGATGACTATTCTCCCCTCATCATCTTGAGTAGCTCCGACATTTTGAACAGATAGAAGATACTTATTGTCTTCACTGCTCAAGGGATAATCAGAGGTCTTATCGAAATACGAAGGCTCTAGCGCCACAGAGGAACCGTCTGAAGAGGAAATGACAAAAGCATCGTCATGAAGAACAGTTACATCATACTTACCGCCATGCTTGGCATGCGTTAATGTCGATTTCCCCGAACCTGAGAGTCCGAAGAACCCGACCACGAATTTTCTGTCCTGAAGATTGTATCTCTTCTGACCGCCATGGCAAGCTGCAAATCCGCGCCTGTTGGCACAGCCCCAGGCAAGGGTTAGAGTACCTTTCTTGAATTCGCCAAAGTACCTCATTCCAAGAATTGCCGCGCAATTATGTTCTGGATCAAAGAACGATAGTCCCAGCGGATGATCCGGATGTTGCCATTCCGGATCGGAGAATACGAAAATATCTCCCTCACCTTCGAATCCTTCAGAGGTCTCGTACATCCCATTATAGAATTCGTTTATTGGCTGGAAGTTCAGTAGCCAGTTATAGATAAGATTCTCATGAGTTTCTGGAACAAGAAGATGGGCCTTGACCATGAAGTTTTCATCTAATCCTATATAGGCCTGTGCATGATACATTTTCCTACTTCTTGTATTGTAGATTGCCTCCCGGATCTTTGCCCCGTATTCCGCTTCATCTACTCCTGGCTCCCCCAAGATTCTCCGCGCAGTAGCACACCTGCCTGTTACGGCGCCATCGTTGAAAAGCAGAACTCGCGAGTCACACTCAAGTCCGACCTTCTCGGGTTTGAAGACATGAAGATCCGTCACAATTGTACCAGGAGAGTCCTTAGCCAGTTTATAGGCTTCACTCGGGGAAGAAACCGGAATCACGTTATTCCCGTAGAAAGCAGTTTCAATCGTTACTCTAGCCATTGAAAATAGGGGGTTATTCTTTCCTATCTCACCCCTGATGAATCTGGAACTGGTTGACATTTTTCACCTCCATAGACCATGAGAAAATCGGCCGATTCCTCGGCAAAGGTATTTCCTTAGCAACAACTAGAAGGATTCGCAAAGTCTTGGTTGACTGTGCGAATCACAATTAATCTTGCATCATTGTGCATGAATGGGGTAGATTCAGGAAGACTAGAACACAAAAATGATGTACAGTTATAATGGGGAAAGGTAGTCAATTATTGATGACGAGTTCCGTATCTACCGGCTTCTTTTTGAAGACAGATTACACAATTCCTGAATCGCTCATGAGAAACTCGTTGCTCTTGCTCTAGTCGCCGCTCGCTTGAGCAGATCAGTGGAATTCATCTCTATGTTATCTAGCGTTTTCCGGTAGTCTCTCCATATAGTTCGCACCGGTACATCGGCGAATCTGTCTTCTCAAATCCGAGGAGATCCCCTCTTATTATTGGTGACACTATGTTTCCGATTCTAATCTGTCTTCAGAAGGAGCCCCTGGTACCAGAGAGTATTTACATTCATTTCCATCCTTTTAGCGCCAGTTCTCAACTTAGGAAGTCAAGTTTGAGACTTAGAGTCAAGACTATATGGAAGTACAGAGCTTGACAGACCGATTAGTGGAGATTGTTCCAGCCAATACTTTACTAAGCCAGGTAAAGAGTTTTCGAAGAGACCACGCGGCCTGTAATTTCCTGAGAGAAAAAAAGGCATGACTTAATCCCATCCTTAGTTATCCACGACATTTCGTCCAAAACAAAGCCGCTTCTCGCTGTCTTGTGGAACAATCGCTCGTTTGTTAGAAATACCAAATACTGAACACTTCTTCAACTATCCAGATTTTCTCTTCTAGAAAAAAGCTCTGCAATCTTCACAATTACCATAACGGCCTTTTCCATCGAGCTTACCGGGATATACTCGTATCTTCCGTGAAAATTATGACCTCCGGTGAAGATGTTCGGTGTTGGGAGACCCATGAAAGAGAGACGCGCGCCATCGGTGCCCCCTCTCACTGGTGAAATCCTTGGTCGAATTGAAAGACTCTCCATAGCTCTTTCTGCAATTTCAACAAGGAACATCTTTTCTTCGATTTTCTCTTTCATATTATAATAGGAGTCTCTTGTCTGCAAACTCACCGTATCATCGCCGTATTTCGAATTCAAGAAGACCGCGATTTCCTTAATCATTTTCTTCTTTCGTTCAAACTTCTCCATATTGTGCTCCCTAATGATGTACTTCAGAATTGTCTCTTCCACTGAACCTCTTATACTGAGCAGATGGAAGAAGCCTTCTCTACCTTCCGTTGCCGCAGGTACTTCACTTGAAGGCAGCAGATCGTTGAACTCGCATGCTATCAGTATCGAGTTCTTCATCTTACCTTTTGCACTTCCAGGATGAATGTTCCTGCCTTTTACAACAACTTCGGTATTTGCGGCGTTGAACGTTTCGTACTGGATTTCGCCCAAAGCCCCTCCGTCAACTGTGTAAGCATAGTCTGCCCCGAATTTCTCTACATTGAAGTACTCAGTTCCCCTTCCTACTTCCTCGTCAGGAGTAAATCCTAGTCGGATTTCGCCATGCTTGATCTCTGGGTTTGAAATGAGGTACTCTATTGCGGAAAGAATCTCCGCAATTCCTGCTTTGTCGTCTGCTCCTAGCAGAGTAGTTCCGTCTGTCACGATCAGCCTTTCACCAACATACTCTTCGAGCTCAGGAAAGAGCCGGGGATCGATGAAGATATCCTTGTCTTTGTTAATGACTATCTTGCCTCCTTCATAATCAACAATTGAAGGCTTGATATCTTTGCCGCTCATATCTGGGCTCGTGTCCATATGGGCTATGAATCCCAAAACCGGAAGTCCATCACCAGCATTTGACGGCAAAGTCGCCATTACGTATCCGTGGTCATCCAATGTCACTCCTTTCAGACCCATTTCCTCCATCTCCGTTTTGAGAATATGAGCAAGATCAAGCTGACTGGCAGTTGATGGAAACGAATCTGATTCAAAACTTGAGGTAGTCTCTACAGATACATACCTTAGGAACCGTTCAATCACTCTTTCCATTTGTTCTCTCCTTCCGTTGTTTAGCCTTGTTCTTATGTACTAGTACTTCGATAAGCTCTCTAGGTCTTGCCGCAAGTCGATTAGCTAACACTGCAGCCGAATTAAAAACCATTCCCGACACAGAGACCACCTTTCTCGTCTTGACTCTCTTCAAGAAAATCAAAGAGACGCCTCTGAGAACAAAAGTAACGAAGAACAGGATCTGGATGCCGAAAAACCTGTGTCCACCAACCATCCAAGTGAACCTGTTCAGATATGCAGCGAAAAATCCTCCCACCAGGGAGCCAACAAGAGCCGAGGCACCGTTGGTGAATGAAAGCAAAGCATAGTAAGACTGGGCGTCAACCCCGCTAAGCAAGTCGAGCATTGTGGTGAATAAACAGAGGTTTATGGCGCTCCATGAAGCGGTCCCGATAAAAGTATCAATATACAACAGATAGACCGTCCCGGTGTCCATAAACAACCACAGGATTGTCTTGAGGAAAGCCCCAAGAACCCCAAACTCAAGGACCGCCTGACTCCCGATTTTGTCAGCGATCTTTCCCCACAACAAGTAAAACAGTATTGTTAGGAGCGAACTGAAGACATTCAGTATACTAAGAAATGAGTAATCCAGTTTCATGTTGACTAGCTCATGATAAGCGAAAAAGGGCGAGGTAATAGCTATTGAGAAGCTCCAGAAGGAGTAGAATCTCAAATACGGCATGAACCTTATGTCTTTAGTGACGGCCCTGAACAAACCTCGACCATGACTTATTTCGTGGGGAGGATCGTTATGAAACCCCAAGAGCACGAGGCTGACTAATGCACTTGCCACTCCAAAAGCAGTGATCAGAATGAAACCCATTCTTCCGGGCACCGAATCAAGGATAAAGGCGTAGAACAACGTTATAAACATATTCGTGAAAGTGAATATCACGTTTCTCATGCTGAAGAATCTAGCAGCACCTTTTAACGGCGCCACATCTCTTATAATCGAAACCCAATAGTTTCCGGTAAGACTCGCCGCAAGCGAGAAGAAGGCAAGAATAGTCAGCAGAAGTGACTGCCTGTTTATTCCAAGAGCAAGCGTGATAGGAATAAAAGCCGTAGACAGCCTGCTTGCGGAAGCGCAGATCATCATCGCCCGCTTTCGGCTCTTGACAATTCTCAAGAAGGATGGAGCCAGCAGCTGAATGAACTGGGAAACCGAAGGAAGAACGCCAATCAAGGCTATCACCGGTTCAGATGCCCCAAATTCGAGTGCAAGCCCTGTACCAAGAAAACCCTGAGTTATCAAGAAGAACCCGTTGTATATTGCACCCTCAAAAACCGAGAGAATCCTAGTCTGCCGATTCTTATCCAATCAATACATCTCCGGACGACGTAGAGTAATACAAACAGTGCTACTGCATATTATCGCAATTTACTGGCAAAACAACTACGAGAGAGATCACTTTGTCTACTAAAAAATCTTTAGAAGACCCGCGAAGATGCCTATTAACGAAATGTTTACAAACTAAAAGCCGATAATTCCACTCTACTATCTTGACAAACCCGATCGATTTGGGTACAATTAATTCAAATAGATAAGAAACCTTGCAACCCCAAAAGCTCAACCGGTCATTAAAAAAGACAAAGCACCTGAAAGCAATATGCAAGTCCCAATTACCCCCCATATTGTTGAATGGACGTGCATGTTGAAACCCCCTGGAATATCCCGACTTTTAAGCCGCCAATTGGCGGCTTTCTTTTTTACTACTCAATAATCGCTGCAACACCTACGAGACCAGGACCTGTATGACACACAAGAGACTGAGAAATTTGACCTGTTATCACATCATCTATTCCTGCAGCCTTAATCTCTTCTATTGCCATTCTAAAGAATTCCATTGTCTTTTCACTCTTATCTGAAGTATATGCGGCAATGTTCAGAAGCCTCTTGCCTTCAATGAAATTCAAGAGATTCTTCACAGAAGCCCTGACGGCTCTCTTCATGCCTCTCTCTTTTGAAACACTGTGATAGACTCCATCTTCTCCAACGGTTATTACGGGTTTCAGGTCAAGAATATCACCTATAGTTGCAGTAACTTTTCCTATTCGTCCTCCAGCCTTTAAAAACTTCAGAACAGGTATGCAGAAAAAAACCTTAGATTTCTTTACAGAAGCGTGAATTTCGCTCACAACCTTTTCAAAGGCAAGACCACTCTTAACCATATCTATCCCCTTCATAGCGAGCAGCCCCGAGCCAATCGAAATATTCATTGAGTCGACTACCTCGACCTTCACATCGGAGTGCTTTTCGGAGAAGTCTCTGACAAAAGTCTTCACTTGACCAAGCGTTCCGCTCAGACCGCTGGATATTCCAATATAAAGCATCTCCTTGAATCCCTTTTCATAAAGGCTGTCAAAAGCCTCACCGATTTCCGACTGTCTTGGAAGAGATGTCTTGGGAAACTTATCTTCCATATAGTGAAGCAGATCGGGTGTGGATATGTCGATGTTGTCTCTGTACTCCTTACCATCCAGAACTATCTTCAAAGGTACAACTCTAACGTTATCTCTTGCTTTCATCTGTTCAGGAAGATCACAACCTGAATCGACAATAAATCCAATCATCTGGCAAACCCCCTGTCATACAAGCTAATTACATACCTCTCTTTAAGACCGGCGTCTAGATTGCTGCGTTCACAGTTCGAAGAGTTAAACGTTGAAACGACCGTTTCTAAGTCAGTTATGTCTACCAAAATCTGATTCACAAAGACCGAAGGAAATCCCTGTAATAGTTGAAACTCTTCTTTGGAACTCGTTTCAGATCGTTTTTGAAGTCCACGTATACCAAACCAAACCTCTTGGAGTAACCTCGTGCCCATTCGAAATTGTCCATCATAGTCCAGACAAAGAAGCCCCTAAGATCCACTCCTCCCTTGATCGCGTTAAGAGCAGCTGAAAAGTGCTTTCTAAGGTAATCAATTCTCGGGCCATCGTCAACGTTGCCATCAACCAAAGCATCTTTGCTTGCGATACCGTTCTCAGTAACATAGATCGGTTTCCTTCCGTATTCTTTGAAGACCTTGAATAGAAAACCTTCTAGACCTTCTGGGTAGATCTCCCATCCCATCTCGGTCTTCGGGAGGTCTCCCTGAACAACTTCGCTGCCAAGCACGCTTGATTCTTGGCTTCTAACAAGGTTTCTTGTATAGTAATTCACACCCCAAAAGTCGAACGGCGTGGATATTAGTTCCATATCTTCATCTTCGATAGTTGGGCTCACTCCTGCAATCTCGAACCTTGAGAAGAGTTCGGAAGGATACTCGCCAGTGATTGGGGTTTCAAAGAACCACCCGTTTACGAATTGATCATAGAGTCTTGCCGCTCGAAGATCAGCTCTGGAATCGCTGGCAGGCTCAACAAAAGCAGATACATTGGTTAGACCAATCATGCCGTCTCTCACTTCTTCCCTAAAACGCTTTACCGCTTCACCATGAGAAAGCAAAAGGTTGTGAGCAACGGAAAGTGAAATCCTCAAATCTCTCTTTCCGGGTGCGTGTTCCCCCCAGAGGTAACTGACGTGGGATGAGCAATACGGTTCGTTCATAGTTATCCAGAGCTTCACCCTGTCACCGAATTTGCTGAACATACTGCTGGAGTAATCGCCAAAGTAATGCCTTATTTCTCGGGACTCCCATCCATTAAATCTTTCCTGCAGTTTAAGAGGGAGATCCCAGTGGTAAAGAGTAACAACAGGCCGAATACTCCTCTTAAGAAGTTCATCAATCAGTCTATCGTAGAAGTCGATTCCCGTCTGGTTTATCTGTCCTCTACCTTCAGGAAACACTCTTGGCCAGGATATGGAAAATCTGTAGGAGTTCACTCCGAGCCTAGTCATAAGCTCAATGTCTTCCAAGTACCTGTGGTAGTGATCGCAGGCAATATCGCCATTTTCCCCGGAATCTATTCGTCCTGGTTCATGGGTGAAATCTGACCATATCGAAGGCCCTTTACCTTCTTGCAGGTCTGCGCCCTCAATCTGATAAGAAGCCGTTGCAACACCCCAAAGAAAGTCCTCAGGAAAACTTGCTCGCAAAGAGATCCCCTCCTAGCCAACTTCTCACTTTACAAATCCTACCACATTACTCTTTCCAACATGTAGAATCAGAGGTCGGTAAGAACCAGGAAATCTGTCCCATCTGATCAAAAGCCTTCGGCTTGTATTAGTATTGATAAAGAAAGCAGTTCCGAATTTGTCGGTTCTTGATTTCTCCATGCTAGGAGTTGAATTCATTTCTGGGAGGCAGCACTGATGAATCTACTGTCGAATTTCGTTATTCCCGCGCAAAACTTGATAATGTTTGCTATTGGCGGAGTTCTGATCTATCTAGCGATAAAGAAAGAATACGAGCCGATGTTGCTTCTTCCAATCGGTTTCGGAGCAATACTCACAAACATTCCGGGATCATCGGCTATTGGAGAACATGGAGTGCTAACTATCCTATACGAAGCTGGAATTGCAAATGAGCTCTTTCCTGCCTTGATCTTCATCGGGATTGGAGCGATGATCGATTTCGGACCTCTTCTTCAAAAACCGGTCATGTTCTTCTATGGAGCAGCTGCCCAATTGGGGATCTTTCTGACGATAATTGTGGCTGCTCTGCTGGGATTTGATATAAGAGAAGCGATCGCTATCGGGATAATCGGGACCGCGGATGGTCCGACATCAATCTATGTCGCAAGCAGATTGGCCATTCACATGCTTGGGCCGATTTCAGTCGCCGCGTATTCCTATATGGCTCTTGTTCCGGTAGTTCAACCACCCATTATTAAGCTTCTTACTACCAAGGAAGAGAGAAGAATAAGAATGGATAATAGAACCGAAAAAGTCCCCAAGTACGTTAAAATCCTCTTCCCGATTCTTGTTACGCTTCTTGCCGGTATCATCGCCCCTGTAAGTGTAGCTCTGATCGGAATGCTCATGTTTGGGAATCTGATAAGAGAATCGGGAGTTCTGAACAAGTTGAGTAATGCTGCTCAGAACGAGCTCTCAAACATCATCACTTTGTTTCTTGGAATCGCCATCGGTTCTACTATGACGGCCAGCGCATTCCTGAACTCCAGAACACTGTTGATTCTTCTAATGGGATTAGTTGCTTTCGTACTTGACACTATGGGTGGAATCATTTTCGCAAAGGTTTTCAACCTATTTAGAAAACAGAAGATTAACCCTATGATTGGCGCAGCAGGAATATCGGCTTTTCCTATGTCGGCAAGGGTTGTGCATAAGATGGGACTCGAAGAAGACCCGAACAACTTCTTAATAATGTACGCAACAGGCGCGAACGTAGCCGGGCAGATCGGCTCCGTTCTAGCCGGCAGCATAGTTTTGGCGATCTTTTTAAGATGAAAGGAGCATAGACAATGAGTGAAGCAGTCTCTAGTAGCATCGCGATTTTTCTTGAAGGTTATCCTACGATATTTGTCGCTACGATTGCCTTCTTCATAATGATAAAATTGCTAATGAAGTCTACCTCAAGAAGGAATGAGAAATAGGTCGCTGCAGCACGTTTCTTTTATCAATAGACCTCGCCTGGGGACTTCAAAAAGCACGAAAAGGAGAGTTGCCATGATTGATGGAAAAAACGGCACTTACCCTGTGCTTACCGAAATCCTTAGAAAATACGATACATCCTTCGACAGAATAGAGAATTTCGTCAACTCGAAGCAGGGCTTTTTCTTCATTTTCAGTTCAAAAAGGGTTGAAGGAAGTAGAGGTCCTTACTACGACTGCATTGTCGGAGACTCCAGAAACAGAATCGATGCAAAGGCATGGATAAGCGAACAGGGCTGTTTGGAACCTGTGATAGGTAATGTGGGCCTTGCTGACTATCTTATGGATGATAGATACGGGTTGAGTATTAAAATAAGAAGGCTGTTCTCGGTAGATGAGATGGAAAACTACAGTTCCGGTTCGATTTCACAGTTACTTCCGGTTGTCGAAGATCCTGAGAGAATCGTATCGGAAGTACGCGAACTTATCGAATCTGTCAAAGACGACTATCTGAAGGCCCTTGCAGAAAAGCTTATTTCAGAGGACGGGCCTTGCCCAGACTTCTTCGAAGCGCCGGCAGCCAAAATGTATCATCACGCCAGAATAGGAGGACTTGCGGAACACAGCCTTTCGGTAGTCAAGTACGCACTTGCTCTGACTGAGGTTTCTGGATCAAGAGCAAATATCGACAGGGACCTCATAATCACCGGGGGACTCTTCCACGATATTGGAAAGACAATATCATATACCACAGAATCATTCGAATTCGACTACTCAGATGAGGGTTACCTTGAGGAACACATAGCGATCGGCGCAAGAATCATTGAGATTGAGATTTCAAAGATCAAGGGTTTTCCTGAAGAAAAAAGAAAGACACTGATCCACATAGTTCTGAGTCATCATGGGGAACTGCAGTTCGGTTCTCCCGTTACTCCAAAGACCCGCGAAGCAATTCTCATATGGCTTTGTGACAATCTCGATTCGAAGCTTGATAGCTTCGAGACCAACGCTTCCACAGCTTCAAAGGGAAGCAAATGGACTGCTTTTTCAAAGATGTTTCAAAGCAGACTATACTTAGGTGAACGAGAGAACGAAAAGGAGTCTGAATTCTGATAAATCAGGCTTCCGCCTAGATAGATTGTATTAACAACTGATCGTTGTCTTTTTCCGTATCAACATACAATCAAACTGCGAAAGGGTGATTTGATGAAGAATTTTATCCTGGTGTTTCTCCTGGTCTTTGCTTATATAATTCTCGTTGGCGGGGAGTTAACGCTTTTCTTTGGAAATCCTCATTCTCACACTTCTTATTCTGATGGCACTGGATTCCCTGAAGAAGCGTATTCGTATGCAAAGGGTGTACCCAATCTTGACTTTCTTGCTATAACTGATCACGCTTATTACTTCGTTCAGGACCTCCCCGACGGAAGAGATAAGCTGGCAGCGACTATAGAGGCAGCCCGGCAAGCATCATCTGCCGATTTCCTGGCACTTGCCGGATTCGAGTGGACGGCTACTGGCACCGGACACATCAACGTCTACGGCACCAGCGATTGGACTGATAGAGTCAAGTCTGATCTATGGCATTTGTACGACTGGATTATCGAACGTAACGCAGTTGGGCAGTTCAACCACCCGGTGAGAGTCTTCGGAGACAACTTCAAAGATTTTCAGTACTCTCCGGAAGCAGATCTCCATATGAACCTGATAGAAGTAGGAAACGGAAACTGGTGGGAAAACGATACAATTGTAGACGAGATGTTCGAAGCTTACCTTCAGGCACTTGGCAAGGGTTGGCATCTCGGAGCAACTCTTGGTCAAGACAACCACAAACCTAACTGGGGCGGAGCAAACGATTCCAGAACAGCCGTATATGCACGCGAGCTGACAGAAGAAGCAATTTTAGAGGCATTCATCAATCGAAGGACCTACGCGACTGAAGACAAGGACATCTTGATTCACTTCTCGACCGAAGAAGCCTTCATGGGAGATATCGTGTATGATACAGATCAAGTTAATTTGTGTATCTCCATAAAGGATACAGCAGACGATCCGCTGGAAATAGTCAGGATTTATTCTCTGGAAGGATTGTTTGCAGAGTTTCTGGTTGACGGCAATGAATGTGTTCTTGAGCTCGCCGTTGATATAAAAACGGGTTTCCAGTACTTCTTCATATACGCAAGGGGAAAAGACGGTGAGGAAGCGGTATCTTCACCAATCTGGATTCAGAGGTCTCACCCGATCCATCTTCACAACCCGAGCGCTTATCCTGAGAGCGTGAAGCCGAGAGAGAGCGTTACACTTTCCTTTCAGCTCTCCAATGTTGAGCAAGGAGAGGCTTCTTCATTGTTGCAGATTACCAATTCCCGCGGAGAGATACACAGCGAAATCGTCACACTCCAAGGATTTGAATCCAAAATAATTAACTTAAGAAGGGAAGTAGAGGAATACGATGGAGAGTTATCATTCTTTCTCGACTCAATTCTATATTCAGTTTTGAAACTCAATATCAGGAGCGCATCTTCATTGAACATTCTACTGGATAGGAGCCACGTCAACTTCGCCAGTAACGAACGAACCAAGTTGCAGACGTCACTCGAAGATATGGGTCATAAGCTTCTTGCTGCCGATAGGATTTTCAAGGCAGGAGAGCTCGATACTATAAACGTTCTTCTTCTCCCTCTACCAGGTGCTGGTGGAAGTTTTGAACGACTGAAGATGCTCATGCCGCAACAGGCACTGATCATTAAAGAGTTTGTCGAAGATGGGGGGACACTAATAATTACCGGAACTGGTGAAGAGATCAGTGAGGAGGTTCTGTCCACATACAACATGCTATTGGAAGATATGGGTATTGCATGCAGCTATGAAGGACGCATAACCGAAGAAGTAAGAGAGATTGATGGAGTCTTCTTTGATGGGCTGTCTCGGTTGGTCGGAGAATCAGGAAGATACCCCCTGGGTCGAGGCGAGGTGATTTTACTTCCTGGCGACCCTTTTACAGACGATGTTATTGATAGTAACGGAGAGCTGATTGATCAGCTGTTCAAATAACAGAAGGGCGGGACGTCTAATGCTCAGCTGCAGTGAATAATTTGGCTCACTTTGCTCTCGGTCGTACCGCTTATTCCGTTATCCTCCTAATTCAGAAATCTTAGGCAGAACTAGAATTATTTACCTCATGACAGAGCAAGGTCATTAAAGTTAAAATACGCTTTAGAGAATCTTTGACTTTGAAGTTGAGAATACTTACTTGTTGTGCTATAACTTGCCAGCAAAAAACAGCTTATGGAAGGAGGCATAGTTTGATGTTAATTAGATTCAGAGTTCAGGCAACCGTTTTCCTCAACCGGGTTTCCGGTGATGCCACGCTATGCCACGCCTTCTTCCATCGTTCGGGGTATAAGATCGTATAACGAAAAGGAATAATGAAGGACCGTGGCAAGTAAGAGCCACGGTCTTTTTTTTTTGACTATCGGAGGTGATCAAATGTCATAGTAAATTGCGGTCAGTGAGTTAGCAGGATTTTACGGAGAAGCAAATGGATGCAAGAACGAAGAGAGGAGAGCCCGTCATTAGTTACAGTCAGCCTCGCCCGCCGGAAACGGGACAGGTTCTCCTAAAGGCCAAGGGGGTAAATATGTCAATAGTAATCGTTCCGCTAAGAAAGAAAAGAAGTGACGATTTCGGGGTCCTTCCGCCATTCATATGCAAACCGGAAAGTCTTGATAACCTTCCGAAGTAAGCAGATAACAGGAGGAAACCCAACTATGAGGAGAATACGAGGCTCAAAGAGTGCTTTTATCGATGGTTTGGTTTAAAAGCAGAAAGTTGAAATGGAAAGCAAATTCAGCAGACCTCATTATCTTTGAGGAGGTGAAAAAAGTGGCAGACGCTTTGCTTGCCAATAGTATCGTAAAGACTTTCAAGAAGAACAAGAAGGAAGTCAAAGCGTTGAAAGGAGTTAGTTTAAGAATAAAGGAAGGAGAGATCTATGGTCTTCTCGGTCCAAACGGCTCAGGAAAATTTACCTTTATAAGGATTGCCTCCACACTCTTGATACCTGACAGGGGGGCATATAGATTTTTGGATATGACTCAGTGAACAACTCTGCGGCGGTTTAAAGAGTGATAAACAGGGTATCCGTCGAGGCCAGTTTTTTCAGAAAACTGTCGGCTGTCGAAAACCTCTGTTTCGCGGCAGGACTTTATGGAATACCAAAACGAGAAGCCTTGAGGAGGATCAGCTCTCTCGCAGAGAGGTTCGGTCTGAATCTGAAGAGACTGAAAGATTCTCTCGAAGACTTTTCGAGAGGCATGCAGCAAAAGGTAGCCATAGTTAGAGCTTTCATGACTGAACCCAGAATGCTCTTGCTCGACGAACCAACAACAGGACTCGATCCAAGAGCAAAAAGAGATGTACAGAGCCTACTAAAAGATGTAAAAGAGACTATGAACACGACGATGCTTCTGACAACACACGACATGGACGAAGCAGAGAAGCTCTGCGACTATGTGGCCATAATCCATCTCGGAAGAATTGTAGCTTCCGGAAGACCATTGGAGCTTAAGAAGCAGTTGCTCGGAAGGATTGAGAACCCAAGCTTCGAAGATGTCCTTCTCGAGTTCACCGGTGTGAGCATGGAGGAAGCAGAGTATCAGGAGGTAGAGTCGGCATGAGTTCGCAGTCAATTGCTCAAGAGCTCCGAGCCTCTTGGGCCTTCATCGAAAGGAACTTCAACTTCACCCTCCAGAGAGTGGTCCATGCTGACGACACCATGATAGCACTCCATGAAAGGCACAAATGAAAACGGCCCCATAATTCCCGGAGAGTAGAATCTGACGGGCCAAAGGTAAGGGTCTATTATCTTGATCTCTCCATCGATCTTGACTTTCTCATCCTTCATTTTGAGACTCACTCTTTCTGTTGAGAAGTGATTATCTCCGATTTCGACGGAGAATCGCTTTGTGTCGGAATGAAAATCATCGAAGGGATAAACGAAATTTCCGGATTCATTTCTGCTGCCTGAAAGGAACTGGATGAAAGAATGCGATTCGTTTTTTGAGGAAGCCGTTGAGACGCCGGGAATCACTGCAAAGGACTTTTGCTTTCTCTTGTCAACAAACTTGAATACCACCCCTCAAAGAAGCGCTTCTTCAGAGAATTGCCATGATATAGATAAGAATTGAACAGCGCACCGATACTCATAAGCCACCTCCCTGAGAGTATTTTACCTTTGACTGCGATCAATGCGTCGGGTTAGCCAGTGTACATCTTCTTCTGGACAATTGAATGTTAAGATTGATTATCATTAAGCAATTCACTCGCAGTGCGTTAAGGCCATCTGAAATAGATATCAACTGCCTCTTCTGTTGTGGTCTCTTATGCCTGACAGCTATTTTGGATGATGTTGGTTTACTCGATGCAGTTCATCTTAACCAAAGGGGGAACGAAATGGGAAGCAAAGTTCATGTGAAGGTTGAGTTCACGGGAGGCTTCACCGGTACAGGAATAACAGATTCCGGCTACAAAGTGAAAATCGGTTCAGATGGTGCGGTACCTTACGACCTGCTCCTAATGAGTCTGGTATCGTGCTTACACGCTACATTCCTCGATATTCTAAACAAAAAGAAAATTGACTTCACTTCTGCAGATATTGAAGTATGGGGAGAAAAGAGAGAACAAGTCCCCACCACTCTCAAAATATGCGAGATGAAGATTGGGATCAAGGGAGTAGATCTGTCTCACAGAAGTTCGGTCGAGAAGTCTTTCGAACTTGCAACAAAATACTGTTCAGTATACAAGACCGTTTCCAGCGTGGCAGAGATCGTCTGGGAAGTGAATTTTGACTGATAGGCGACAATCTTGTCGAGAGGTGGGACATTATGAAAAAAATGGGTGAGATGCTCTCGTCTCCAAACAGCGGTTCAGAAATAATGATAGGAAATACCGCGATTGTAAGAGCGATGCTGGAAGCAGGTGTTAGGGTTGTTACTTCGTATCCCGGATCTCCCACTCCAGAAATTGCAGCTGCAATAGCTTCGATTCCCGCGGAAAGAAATCCGATGTACTTCGAATTTTCAGTAAACGAGAAGGTTGCCACCGAGGTTGCCTTTGGAGCTTCTATCAATGGTCATCTTTCGTGCGTGTTCTTCAAGAGCGTCGGCATAAATGTGGCTGCAGATACTTTCGTTCAACTCTCTCTAATGGAACTCATTGGAGGCATGGTAATTGTATTGGGCGATGATCCGGGAGCAAACTCCTCACAAAATGAGCAGGACAACCGTCACTATGCGCATCTCTCATACACTCCAATCCTAGAGCCTTCAACACCTTCAGAAGCATACTCGATGTTTTTAGAAGCATCAAGACTTTCGCAAGAGATGCGTATGCCTGTAATTGTGAGACTCTCGACTCACGTATGCCACGCCAAAGAAAAGGTGGAGTTTAAGGAATTGGTTTTCCAGGTGCAAGATAACCGGCCAAAATTCAGTCTTGAGAATGGGCCATATATTCCAATAACTGCTGAAGCTCTTAAAATGAAGCGAAGAGCTCTGAAGAAACTCGAGGAGTTCAGAAAGACTACGGAGAAAAGCTGCCTGAATAGTGTCATTGAAGGCTCAGACAAATCAAGAGGGGTAATCACGGCCGGAGCCCCATTTCTCTCTCTTCAGGACGTCCTTAGTCTGTCAGATAAACGTCCGGATATTCTCAAGCTGGGAATAGTGCACCCTCTTTCTGAAAAGGAAGTTGTGGATTTCCTTTCTTCTCATGAAGAGGTAAAAGTCCTTGAAGAACTTGACAACGTGATAGAGAAAGAAGTCAAGGCAATTGCGTATGACCACAAACTGAATACAAGAATAACTGGAAAGCAAGACATCGAGGACTGGATAGGAGAGTATACACCAGACAAAGTTAGGGAGGTATTGTCAAGAATCTGGCCTGACGTTGTCAGTCCTCCTGGAGTAGAAACTGAGCCAATCGAGCTTGCGCCAAGACCAGCTCAGATGTGCCCTGGCTGCGGTCATAGATCAGCATTCTACGCCATCAAGAAAGTCCTGCATGCCTCTGATATTTCCGTGGCAGACATTGGATGCCATACACTCGGGTACCTCGAGCCGTATAGAGTGGGGAAAGTACTTCTTTGCATGGGGCATTCAAGCGGAACTGCTTCCGGCCTTTCATTATTCAATGACACAAGAAGAGTCGTGGCCTTCCTTGGTGATTCCACTTTCTTTCATGCAGGACTACCGGGCATTGTCAACGCGATCTTCAACAAACACAATTTCACACTGATTGTCATGGAAAATGGCACAACAGCAATGACGGGTCATCAGAATCATCCCGCCGTAGGGCGGAACTTCAGAGAAGTGACTCAGAAGATTCCCGTTAGGAAGGTTCTGGAAGGACTGGGTGTAGATAATATTCGAGAAGTCGATGCCTACAACCAGTCAAAGCTTAAGCAGTACGTTGAAGAAGCCCTGGCAGAAGACGGCCTCAAGGTCATTATCGCCAAACATCCATGTATGTTGAAGTTCACAAGAGAATTGCGCAGAAGCGGTAGGTCGCTGCCGAACCCCGTGAGAGTCGGCAACAAATGCAACAGGAAGTACATTTGCGTCAGTGACTTTGCATGTCCCAGCTACCAGCTTTCTGATGACGGTTCGGTCTGGGTACAAAACGATCTCTGCATAGGAGACAGATCTTGCGTCCAGACATGTCCTTCGGATGCGATTGCTTCCGAAGATAGATAAAGGATGTGAGAGAATGGAGAAATTCGACATATACATTACGGGAGTTGGCGGTCAGGGAATTGGTCTCCTCAGTGAAGCTCTATTAAGAGCGATCGACCATTCCGAGCAGAGGGGTATTGGGGCAGACACACACGGATTGGCTCAGAGAGGTGGCATGGTTTCTTCTCACTTAAGAATCGGTCACGGTGCCTACTCGGTTCTGATAATGAAGCACAGCGCAGACATGGTTATAGCACTTGAGCGCCATGAGGCTCTGAGAGGAATGGGAAACTATCTGAAGAAAGGCGGAACACTTATATACTATGATACTGTCTGGCAACCACTGGAAGTTCGTCTAGGAAGAGCAGAAGAGATTAAGAATGAAGATATTGAGCGAGAAGCCGACAAGAGAGATGTAAAGGTAGTAAAGGTATTGGTCGAGAATTTGAAAGATTCTAGAATGCAAAACGTAGTTCTCATGAGCAAGATTGCTCATGAGGGGCTTATTCCAGGTGTAACCGTTAAACATTTCGAACTAGCTCTCTCAGACCTTATGGAAGGAGACCTGCTCAGGAACAATCTTGAGCTCTTTGGAGAGCTTTCCAAACAAGGGTGATTAACATGGCCTTCGATGTTGCAGTTATTGGTGCGGTCGGGATCGATACGAATGTCTATCTGTCGGATTCTAAAGTAAATCTCTCGGTCGAAACGAGTTTTGGCGAGAACCTTGATTGCATAGGACAAGCAGGTGGATATGCCTGCCAGGGTTTTGAGAGACTTGGTTATAGAGTCTGCTTTGTTGGTTATGTCGGCGAAGACTTCTCAGGGAAATACATTCGACAGATTCTTACAGAGTTGGGTATAGACACTAGTCTGCTGATGATAGACCCACTAGGAACGAAGAGAAGCGTAAACCTCATGTATATGAACGGAGGCCGAAAGAACTTCTATGATGGCAAAGGAGCAATGAACCTCTGCCCCAATATCGAAGACATTAGGTCACATCTATCTGGAACAAAGCTAGCCCATGTAAACATCGTGAACTGGACTAGATTTCTGCTTAAACCACTGAAAGAAGAGGGCCTAATTCTTTCGGTAGATATCCAGGATGTCACTGACTCAGACGATCCCTATAGAAAGGACTTCATAGAAGAGGCTGATGTTCTATTCTTCTCTTCAACAAACTTCGCTGACCCGTATCATCTGATCAAGAAGTATCTCGAAATTAGAGGCGACAGGATAGTCGTATGTGGAATGGGAAAGAGGGGTTGCGCAATTGGCTCAAATAAAGGTATTGAGCACTTTGATCCAGTTGAATTGGAAGAACCCGTTGTGGACGCAAATGGAGCCGGCGACAGCCTCGCCGTAGGTTTTCTTTCAAGTCATTACTTCGAAGGCTATTCAATAGAAGACGCGATTCTGAGGGGTCAGATAGCGGCTAGATATTGCTGCACAAAAAAGGGAACATCATCGGAGCTAATAACGAGTGAGCATCTAGATAGGCTGTTCAAACAGATCAATACAAGTCGCAAACAAGATCAGTAAACGCTCCGGGATTATCTCTGAGTCAATCAGAAGAGGAGTGCCGGCTAAGAGCCGGCATCCCCTCTACTTTCATTCAGGTCTCACATCCGGAAAGACAATTACGTCTTTACTTGGCAGACCCACGAAAAGCACTTCATTTGTTACGTAATTCATCACTACAATCCTGTGCATGCCCTGCTGGTCCTTCTCAGTGAAGTATACGAGATTCCCTTCTATCTTCACCGAAGGTACCGGCGCATCCATGAAGAGAGTGCTGTCAGATATTACCCTATCCCGGCCGTTCACCGTGTCAAACACATGCAAAGAGTCGTACAAGAAGTCCGCATAGTCCTCAGGATACTCAAAATAGACTATTTTCCCGTCTTCACCAAACTCAGCCCAGAAAGCCGGCGCATCTGTATTCAGTACAGACTCTGTGTCAAGCTGAACTATGTTTCCTTCGTAATCAATCACGAACGTCTTCTCGTTTGAAAGAAAGACAAAGTGATGGTAGTCTTCAATCGTTTCTTGCACTTCTCCAGATTCCACATCTATAATCGAGAACACATCCCAACCGGTGGACACAGCTATTCTTGATCCATCAGGAGACCATGCAACCGGTATCATACCGTAATCTGCCTCCATTGACCATAGAACGCTAATATCACTGTCAACCATCGAAATTGTCTCTCGCCAGGTGTCCATTAGCAAGAACCTTGTTCTGTCAGGCGAAAGCGAATAGACGTCAACTCCATCGAATCTCGCCTTTTTCTCACCTTCTACGACAACGCCGTCCATATTTTCGGAGATGTAAACGTAAGTACTGGCATCCAAGAACTGCCCGTATATGGAATTGACTAGCGTACCCTGAAGAACTCCCTCAATATCGTAGAATCCTATGCTGATTTTCTCAAAATCGAAGTTTACTGAAGTATATGATACTACCGAAACCTCCTCAGCAAGGATTTCGGTTAATCTCTTCGGCTCAGGAACTCTGGAAACCCAGGAGAAGATCCAGGAAAGTTCAGGATAATTCGCAACAAACTCCTGAATATTCGCGTTCAACGACGTTTCGTCATCTGAAAGCACAATCGCTCTGAATAACGCATTGACATTGTCCGGGACATATATATAGTAGATCAGAGCCAGGGCTTCGTGAATCTCCGTTCCATCATCATATGCTTTACCCTGCAGAAACCATTCTACTGCGTCATCGTAAAAGCCTTTCTCAAGATCAAGAATCCCATTCAGGTAGTAGAACATCGGTTCCCTCTCTAGCAATCGAGAGCTCTCGTTCAGCAGATTTCTTGCAGCATAAAAGTCATAGTCATCTATCATCCCAATGATGTAAGGTATTAGATAGTCAGTCTCCCCGAAATCCTCAACTAGAATTCTAGATACTATCAAATTCAGATCTGCAGGATACAGTTCAACAGATTGCTCATGTAGGAAGATGTATGTTTCTAGCTGCCCTTCTCCAAGTCTGTCAACAGATTCGCGGACTCTCTCTTCGGATAGATACCAGCTGCTGTTCATTGCCTTAAGATACAGAAGCAGCGAATCTTTATTGGGCTTAAGCTCAAAGAAGACTCCAGAGACATCCTCGGCATAGTCTGAGTAATAGTTCTCGAGAAGTCTCTCAATTCCGTACTTGATCACTTGAAACATAGGTTCTGGAACTTCATCAATCGAAGCCACTACATCTTTCAAAAGCGTTCCGTAGCTCTCGAAATCTTAGTTGTCATCGTAGATCTTCAATAAAGCCTGAAGGCTCTCCACATCCATAGGATTCTCGGCCAGCTTGGCTCTGAGTTCTTCAACTTGCGCCGTCACAATCAGCGGCGTAATGAGCAGAAGCAGTACGAATATTAGTCTTTTCATCGAAACACCTCCTCGGCCAATTCTAACGCTGTCGGTAGTGCATAGCTGCCACGTTGAAGTGTCTCTTCCTAGAAAGAAGCCAGCTCACTGTCGACAAAGATCATGAGCTCCGACAAGTACTCTTCTGAGAAATCGAATTCTATCCCAGCGCTTTCAAACAACTCATCAAGCGGCCTTGAGTAACCCATTGATAAGAACCTCTTGTAATCTTCTATTGCGCTTGATCCATTTTGCTTGTAATTTCTGTATATCGCAAGAGCACCGAGCTGAGCTATTCCGTATTCGATATAGTAGAAGGGGTTCGTAAAAATATGAGGCTGAAGAAGCCATCGGATTCTCTTTTCACTTTCCAGTCCAGTCCAGTCAACACCTGCATTGAAGCGTTCAAAGATTTCGGCAAACTTCTCGTCTCTTTCATCGGGAGAATGATCGGGATATGTATAGATCCACTGCTGAAACGAGTCAACAACCATGCACCAGGGTAAGAAGCTCAAAGTACCGGTCAGTTCTTCTCGCCTGGCAATTGTCATCTCATCTGCGCTGTAGTACTCGTCCCAGTAATCCATCGTCAGGAGTTCCATGGACATAGAGGCAAGCTCAGCTGCTTCATGCGTTGTATGTCTGTACGTGATCAACCTTTCGTCTGCCGTAGCAAATGAATGCATTGCGTGGCCAGACTCGTGAAGGATTGTCCGGACGTTTGCAGGAGTTCCCGTAGCATTCATGAAAATGAATGGAGCACCAGTCTCATCAAGAGGATAGTTATAGCCACCTGGAGCCTTCCCCTTTCTGTTTTCAAGATCTAGCAGGCCGTTATCCCTCATCTTGGATAAGTTTTTACCGAACTCTTGATCGACTCTCTCAAGAATCCTGATAGCTTTGTCAACAAACTCATTCATATTACTGAATGGTTTAAGCACCTTCCCTGAGGGTACAACATTCATGTCCCATGGTTTCAACCTCTCCAGTCCAAGCTCTCGACTTCTTTTCTCATTTAGCTTGGAAACGTAAGGAACCACTACCTTCTCTACTGAATCGTGGAATCTAAGCACATCCTCGACCGAATACGCAAATCTGTTTTTCTTCTGATGCATATAATCCCTGTAAGTTGCAAAACCTGCATTCCTCGCCTGCGGAACTCTTATCGAGAGAAGTTTGCCAAACAGATCCTCCATGCTCTCATGAACTTCTTTCAGCTTTGCCATCGAAAGGCGCCATGCCTCTTCCCTGATTGAACGATCAGGTTCAAGTTGAAACTTTGAGAGTTGAGACAGTGTGTACTCCTGTTCTCCATACTTAACAGTCAGAGAACCAATACTTGCCGCATATTCAGAACTTAAATTCTTCTCCTGAACCTCCAGAGGAAGGTTCTCCTCTCTGAATAGTTTTACTGTATTGGAGACGATCGTATCGAAGTTCTCGTATCTGATTCGATCTAATTCGCTTCTGAAATCACTGTCTAAATACTTTTTCATCAGCATAATCCTATAAGGCTCCGCTTTGGAATATACCTCAGCGTAGAATCTTGAGTACTCCTGCCTCTTATCCTCGCTGTCGGCAGCCCTAGTCATGTCTATATACTTCCACGCGAGTCTTTCCTGAAGAATCATGAACAACTCACTCCAGAAGTAAAGAAAATCCTCAAGAGAAGCTCTATCTACTATCGGATACTCTTCCAGTCTCCTGAGCTCTTTCTCAAGGTCTTCCCATATGGAGAGGTCAACGTCTTCGCCGACATATCTTCTCTGAAGCTTTCTAATTGTCTTGCCACTCATTATTGAACCTCCTGTCTCGAATATGTGTAGTCAGTGTAAACTTAATTATACACGGTCCGCCCTTCAGTCGTTGAACACTAGATCTCCATAAACCAATGTTTTAGAAGATCCTGGCTCAGTTATTGGAAATCGTTCCTGCAGTGATAGACTTATCATTAGAAGGAGGCATTGAATTGTCGCGAATTGCCGTTGTTGGTGAACTGCTTATTGACCTGATATCAAGCAGTTTTGTGAGAGATCTTGGCGAAGCTACTTCTTTCGAAAGATACTTTGCCGGTTCTCCAGGAAACCTTGCTGTAAATCTTCATGATCTAGGTGTTGACGCAACTCTTCTCTCCAGAGTAGGCGATGATTCCTTTGGAAGAGCTTATCTTAAACACCTCGCTTCGCGAGGAATAAATATCTCTTATGTTCAGAGAGACGCGGAAGCACATACTTCAATCGTATTCGTTTCGAAGTCACAATCATCCCCACAGTTCATAGCTTTTAGAGGTGCGGATTGTTTTCTTGAAGAACCGGTGGATATCGTGAGTTTTCTCGAAGATGTGGAATTCATTCATTTCACATCTTGGCCATTCTCATGTGAGCAGTCGCGGCTGGCGTGCATGAAGCTGGTGAGAAAGGCATTGGAAGCGGGAATAAAGATAACATTTGATCCCAACTACAGAAGGGTTCTCTGGGATCGAGAGGATGATGGTTCGGAATTCATAAAGGAATTCCTGAAGTATGCATTCATTGTAAAACCTTCTGAAGATGATGCCTTACATATCTTCGGTACCGGAGATCCTCATGAATACATTGATAAGTTTCATAATGCCGGCGCCTCAAATGTCGTCCTGACTTTGGGCCACAAAGGATCTGTGATTTCTGACGGTCACAAAACTGAAACACTCTCTCCATGCGCAAGAAGAGTAGTGGACACCACCGGTGCTGGAGATGCTTTTTGGTCCGGTATCCTATATGGCCTCCTTCAAGGGAAGGATATCTTTGAATCGGCCGCTTATGGGAACTATTGTGCCGCCTTTAGAATCGAACATGAGGGAAAGGATGTAATTCTGCCTTCTATAGACGCTTTGAAGGCCATTTTCGAGGCAGGTGATGACTTGTGAGAGTGGCATTTATAAATCCCCAGGGAAACTTCGATAAGAATGACAGCTACTGGACAACGCATCCGGACTTTGGAGGTCAGCTGGTCTATGTGAAGGAAGTTGCATCGGCTATGTCAGAAATGGGGATCAACTGTGACATAATAACGAGAAGGGTTATCGACGACAAATGGCCTGAGTTTGCCGAGGAATTGGATTCCTATCGAGGAAAAGATAGCCTCAGAATCATAAGAATCCCTTTCGGTCCAGAAGGCTTCTTGAGCAAGGAGAGACTTTGGCCTTTCTTGGGGGAGTTTGCAAGACGAATTAGAGAATTTTATTCGTCGGAAAGAACTTTACCGAATTTCGTTACTACTCATTATGGGGACGGAGGTTTGACGGGAGCTATGCTATTCAAAGAGACAGGAATCCCATACTCTTTCACAGCCCACTCCCTTGGGGCTCAAAAACTCGACAAACTACTGCAGACTGGAGCTGACCGTGCAGAGATAGAATCGAGATTCAATTTTTCCTTCCGAATAGCGGCTGAACGCATTTCGATGAAGTATTCGGCAGTCAACTTTGTTTCCACTTCTATGGAGAGGTTCCAGCAGTACAGTCACAGACTCTATCGAGACTTTTCGGAAGTGGGCAACGATTCAAAATACTCCGTTGTTCCCCCGGGAGTCAACACAGACATCTTCGCTGCAAGTCCTACTGAACTTGACACAATCATTGAGAAGAGATACAAAGAGGCGGTAGAGAAATTCTCTAAACCGTCCAGACTCCAACTCCCGATGATCATCATTTCTAGCAGATTGGAACAGAAGAAGAATCACATGGGAGTAGTAAGGGCCTTTTCTAGCGACGGCAAACTGAACAGTTCCTGCAACCTTATTATTGTTACTCGGGGTCTGAATAATCCCTATGATGAGTACAAATCTCTTCAAGAACCTGACCGAACTGTTCTGGGCGAGATTATTGATCACATTTTCAAGAATAATCTCGAAGAGAGAGTCCTCTTTATGAACATAGAGAATCAGTTGGAGCTTTCAGCTCTATACAGAATAGGGGCAAAGAGAAGATCTGTTTTTGCCCTTACTTCCCTGTATGAACCGTTCGGACTTGCCCCAATCGAGGCTATGGCCTGCGGTCTACCGGCTGTTGCAACATCTAGCGGAGGCCCTACAGAGAGCATGAGAGAAAACAATGTTGAATACGGAGTGCTGGTGGACCCTCTTGAAACGGATGATATCGCCAGAGGGTTGAAAAGGGTCCTTTTCACCAGTGAAGATTTCTGGAATGAATTGAGCTCGAGAGGTATTGACCGTGTTACTGAGAAATACACATGGCGTTCTACTGCGGAAGGTTATCTTAACCAGATCAAAGAGAAAATCAGGTGTGAATATCCAGAGCCTGAAATCCCGGACTATCTTTACTCTGGTGATGCCATCCCCTTCATTGAGTAATCTGCCTGTATAACAATCGGCATTCCGGGGAGCTCTGCCGAAGAACCCGCAGTAGCCGGCTAACAATTTCGTGGATGACGGAGGGAAGATGTGAAGTACAACTTTGACAGAGTTATCGAAAGAAGAGGAACGAATTGCATAAAATGGGACCACGCCAACCTTTTCTTTGGGCGGAATGATCTGCTACCGATGTGGGTTGCCGACATGGACTTTGAGTCACCTCCCGAAGTTATTGAAGCGATAGTTGCCAGAGCTAGACACGGCATTTATGGTTATACTGCGAGATCAGACGGATATTACGAATCGATTGTAAGATGGCTCAACAAGAGACATGGATGGAAAATCGAAAAGGAATGGATTTCACATGCACCGGGAGTAGTAGCGGCAGTTCACATAGCGGTGATGGCGTTTTCCCATCCAGGTGACAAAGTGATTGTCCAAACTCCAGTCTACTATCCTTTCTTCAAAGCGATTACAGAGACAGGACGTCAGATGGTTCGGAACCCTTTGAAAGAATCCGGTTTACATTACACAATGGATTTTGATGATCTTGAGAAGAAGATCGATTCAAGAACGAAGATTCTTATTCTCTGTAGTCCTCACAACCCGGTTGGAAGAGTATGGAAGGAAGATGAGCTTTCTAGACTCACTGATATTTGTTTCAGGAAAAACGTTCTAATAGTATCAGACGAGATCCATTCAGACCTGGTTTTTGGCAACTGCAAACATATTCCAACCGCGGCGATTTCTGAAAGTTCATCATCTATCACGTTGACTTGTTTGGCGCCAAGCAAGACCTTTAATCTCGCAGGGCTTTCATCTGCAGCAGTGATCTCTTCAAACAGAAGACTTCTCGACGAATACTCAAACATGCTGAACTCTTTGGGCGTAGGGATGTCGAATGTTTTCGGTACGGTTGCTCTCGAAACAGCTTACAACCATGGAGAAAAATGGTTGGAAGAGCTGTTGAAGTACATAAATGCCAACTTTGAGTACATGAGAGACTTCTTGAAAACCAACTACTCAGAAGTGAGAGTCACTGAGCTTGAAGGCACTTATCTCGCATGGGTTGATTTTAGAGCTACGGGTATGAGCGTTGAAGAACTTAGAAGTTTTCTCTACGAAAAGGCAAAAGTCGGGTTTGAGGATGGTTCAGTATTCGGTATCGAAGGAGAAGGATTCATGAGAGTAAATCTCGCATGCCCCAGAGCTATACTTGAAGAAGCAATGAAGAGATTGATGGAAGCCAGGAAGTGATCCAAAAGTCAAACTACTTCGAAACTTCGTAACTTACTCCGAAAGAGAGAAAAGAAATACATAGAGACTTAAGAAACGGTCACGTCGAGTTAATTGACATATTGTTTGTTTCAACTAGAATAATTTAAGGACTAGAACCTAATGCAGAACTTAAAACACCAGCTTTGCTGTTCGACACGACACGATTAAACAGATGCAGATATTCTAACCCCACCCCTGTTCGGAAATTCCCAAATCGCAAACAGACCCTCAAAGAGAGGGTCTGTTTATTGTTATATAAATGTCCTCGGCCACTTATCTGTTTAACTTGAACGAGGTGTATCGTCTGTTATCGGTAAACACAATGTTGAGACTGACAATCTCAGAAACTCTCTTCATTGTATCTAGGGTATAGAAAGATATGTGACTCATATCCCTCATGTAGTACCATTCTATGAATTCCTGTCTGTCCTCAGGATGGAAGAGCGTCATCACTGATAGAACTCCATCATCTTCTAGGCAGTCGGAAAGCATTTTGAAATACGCAATGGGTTCATCTAGGTGTTCAAAGACTTCTGTTGAGGTTATGAGGTTGTACTTTTTCCCCAGAAAGACCTTCTCTGGCGAGAAGTAGGAATCATATATCTCCATATTGAATCCATAATCCCTTTCAAGTATCTTTGCAAGAACCGGTGTTGGACCACTCCCAAAATCAAGCCCTCTTCTTCCTTCAGATAGAAAATCGGTGACTGCAGTATCGATAAAGTCTCTGAAATAGGCAACGTATCTTGGATCGTCAATGCTGTTATTGTGTCTTCTATAGATCTTTAATTCATCTTCCGGAGAGATCCGATCTGCCTCGTGTTTCGAGATGAAACCGCAGTTATCACAGCAATTGTAACCCACCCCGAATTTGCGGTGAACAATTCTTTCGGTTTTCGAGCCGCATATTAGGCAGTTAACAGCCTTCCTTTCATCAATCACAATTGTCTCCTTCAGTTCTATTAGATTATACATCAGGCGTCCAGTCGAGCTGTTTAGTGCAGGCAAACGAGTACACCATTTGGGCTATTGTGAGATTCTATGATGCAGTAATTAGAATTTATGCACAGTGAAGTTGATCATTTCCAACAATCTTGCAGTATTTGGAAACAATCAGTCGTCATTGAAGTGCATATTTCTCCAAAGAGCATACGAAAGATGGTGAACTTCACTATTTTTCTTTAGTACAGAACAAATTATGGAAATTAGTTGAAAAGTAGTTATTATAATTGAAGATTCTTTTAGTTCACGCCTTGACTTTTTATGTTTTGTTGTGATATATTATAAATGTAGAACCAGAAATTAATAAAAAGGGGTGTAGATATGAGAAAAGTTAAGGATCCAGCTTCCATTGAAAGAGCCGTTCAGAAGTTCAAGGAAAAGGTTGCCAAGGAGTCTTTCCCACAGTATCTATGAAGGAGGTGAGAAAGATGAAAGGAAGAGAAAGGAAGATTCATTACAAGGAAAGAGAGTTCTACCCGGAGATCGTTGAAGATTCACTGAGAGCTAGACTGATTAACGTTAGGTAAGAGAGGAGGAGGAGAGTAGATCAGATTTAAAGAGAAGAGAAACTTGAAGGCAATAGACAGATTGATCGAGAGTGAAAGACAGCGTTTACAGTAATCTATTAATCAGTCCAAGATTCTAAGACCATTTAACTCCGTAGAGAAGGAGGTAAGATCATGAGAGAGAAAAGAAGAGAGAATTTGGCAGATGTGGATAGGTATTTAGAGAAGGTAAAGACCGATGCTCTGAAGAGATACATGACCTCCATCCACAGCTGAGAAGAAGGCGAGGCGTGTTAATTGAGAAAATCCATTACAATACTCCATACCAAATAACTGAAGATCCGTTCCATAACTTTCTAAAGGGTCTTCAGTTTTTTGTGTAAGACTCTGTGGAAAGAGATGGAAGAAATGAAGGCGTAAAATACACCCCTCACCTTCGGTGATCATTTACACTTGTTTGG
>NZ_DJHG01000073.1:0-4720 GCF_002432955.1 Mesotoga sp. UBA5825
GTCCGGGAACTGAGCAAGAACACCTTTGTGAAGCATGGATGAGACCTGCTCGACCATCTATAGAGTAATTATGAAGGCAAGTGTTTGACCTAAATGATTGTAGAAGAGATATCCTGCCCTCCAATAAGCAAGAATTCTGAGCGTTGATGCTGGCCAGTCGTAATGTGAGTTCATAAGGGATTATTGAACGATCACAATGGACTGAACCTAGTCGCGAAACAGGTCTCTTCACCGAATTTGCCTCGTGGAAAGCCATACTAACCAAACATTTGTCCGTCCATACCTTCCTTCCAGATTGTTACTTAAATCAAGAGAGTACTATTCAATCTGCTAAGTATTCGCTCCGCACATATGTATAATCAGTTCATACGAAGGCTTTGGCGCGTGATCGGGCCAATCTCCGAGTAGTACTGGCGGCAAAGCCCGGAATACTCTGGAGGTGCTTTATGAAAGCGTTTTGCCTTGTTAAAACTTCGCTGCTGATAATCCTTCTACTTTCGTCAGGGGTGCTTTTTGCCCTGAACTCAGAGACACCTGTTGATGGGTACAAACCTCCCACAGAAGTGTCAGGAACCGTTGCCGAAGATACTGTTTGGACGAGGGATCGAAGTCCGTACTTGGTAAGGTCTACTATCACCGTTTCACCTAATGTGATTCTTACAGTCGAACCGGGGGTAGAGATTTTCATCGTCCAGAATCAGGACTTCATTGTTGACGGAACTCTGAGGGCTGTCGGCAATAAGGAGAACCCGATTGTCTTCACCGGAACTGCTCAGGTACCTGGATGGTGGCGATCTATCAACATTCGTAATGAGGGTTCTGCCTTTCTTGAATGGTGTGAAATTTCCTTTGCAGGTGCTTCAACGGGAGCTGGAATTCTCAAGGCGGGATCGGGGTCTTTGAGACTAACTAACTCAATCATCCGAAGAGTCCGAGGCGATGGTCTCAGAATATCTTCGGGGTACTCTTTTTTTGAAAGCCTGAACAACCTATTCATGTATAACACGAATGGAGTCAGGGTCGGGATAAACTCATCCTTCTTTGACCAGACTTCAGATTTCGTTTCAAACGAAGTAGACATCCATCTTGACGGAGGAACTATCGGCGCGAATGTAAGGTGGGGAGCCGGCGGCGATTATTCCATGACGGTTACCGGGGATGTGACGGTGGGTGTCGGGGCTTCTCTTGAGATAGCTCCGGGAACTGTTATCAAGTTCAGGCAAAACAACAGGATCTTGGTCTACGGTGAACTTCAGGCGAGAGGAGAAGAGAGTCGGCAGATCTTTTTCACTGATCTGCGTGACGACTCCGTGGGTGGAGATGCAAACGGTGACGGGAACGAGACTCTTCCCGAGAATGGTGGGTGGAGGTCGATCAATATTCTGAACGAGGGCTCAGCCGTTTTTGAGTGGTGCACTCTGGCCTACGGGGGAAGATCAGATGGAGCTACTCTTCTTAAGAGCGGCAGTAGTTTTCTAAGAATATCGAATTCAACGATTATTAACAGCGCCGGAGATGGACTAAGAGTAGCTGCCGGGTACTCTCTATTTGAGTCTTCGAACAACTATTTCGGGCACAACTCAGTTGGTCTGCGGCTGGGGATAAACTCATCTTTCTCAGATCTCACTTCGCGATTTGAAGGTAATGATCTTGATATCCACCTTGACGGAGGCACAATAAACACGAATGTTGTGTGGGGAGCCAACAGCGATTACTCTATGGTTACCAATGGAGATATAACCATCGCTGCAGGCGCCACATTGGAGCTCAAAGCCGGAACCGTGATTAAGATGAGGCAGAACAACAGGATTCTAGTATACGGTCACCTTGAAGCAAAGGGTAGAGAAGACGCTCCCATAAACTTGACCGACTTTCGAAACGATTTAGTCGGCGGAGATGCCAACGGGGATGGCGATGAGACTTCGCCGGAGATTGGTTGGTGGCGGAGTATAAGTCTTCTGAACGAGGGCAGCGCGAGTTTCCATTACTGTGTCATTGGTTATCTGGGAGCTAGTGATAGAGCCGGAGTAATCAAGAACAGCACCGGAGCCCTTTCAATTTTGTACAGTACCATACATGATGTTGCGGGTGACGGACTGAGAGTTGACAATGCAGCTGGCGGCACCGAAGTGAGATACTCGACATTGTCTCACAATTCAGGTTCAGGATTGTATTACAAGACCGACGGAGTTAAGACGGAAGCTTTAGCTATTGTTTCTAATGCCATTGGAATAAGACTTCTTGCTGGCAGTTCGATTGAGGTGGACGAAGTAACGTATTTTGATGAAAATAGTATTGCCGTACAGATTGATCCCGGTACAGTCTCGGGAGATGTAGTGTGGGCGACTCCGGGATATATATCGATTCTGATGAATGGTAGCGTGACTATTGCTGCCGGAGCGAGCCTCACAGTGAAGCCGGAAACTGTTATCAAAATAGCGCAGAACTCTATGTTTGCTGTCGATGGAAAGCTCATTGCTTTAGGGACCGAGGAATCACCCATCTTTTTCACCGATCTTCGAGACAACACTGTTGGCGGTGAAATACCTGGAGCAGAATCACCACCGGAGGCCGGCTGGTGGAGATCTATAAGTATCCGCAACGACGGTTCTGCTTACTTCGATTGGTGCAGAATCTCCTATGGCGGTAGAACCGATGGTGGAACGATAGTTAAGAGTGGGACAGGTGCTCTTTCGGTATCGAATTCGGTCATAGCTAATACTTCTGGGGACGGACTCCGTATAGCGGCAGGATACTCTTCATTCGAGCATTTCGACAACCGGTATGTAAGCAATACGAATGGAGTGCGAATAGGTATAGGTTCTTCTTTTGTCGATCAGACAACATCCTTCGAAGGGAATGCGGTCGACATTTACCTCGACGGCGGGACTGTTAACGGAGCAGTAGCCTGGGGATCAAGCAGCAATTATTCTATGATAGTTACGGGAGACGTGAATATCGCAGCTGGGGCTTTACTTAGTATTCATTCCGGTTCTGTCATTAAGTTCAGGCAGAATAACAGAATTATCGTTTACGGAGTTCTAGAAGCGACGGGCAAAGAGAATCTGCCTATCTACCTCACCGATCTTAGGGATGACTCAGTTGGCGGAGATGCAAATAGAGACGGCGAGGAGACGGTTCCGGCTTCCGGCTGGTGGAGATCGATCAGTATTATGACAGATGGGAAAGCAGACTTCGAGATGTGCGTGATCAGATACGCGGGGTATGGAGATAAGGCTGGAGTCTTGAAGAATAGTTCGGGACACGTCGCAATGTCGCATACACTTGTTGAGCACATTGCAGGAGACGGTTTCAGAGTTGACAATGCAGCCGGCGGGGTTATGGTTAGAGAATCTACCTTCTCTCATAACTCGGGAGCAGGAATTAACTACCGGACAGATGGAGTGGTTATCGAGGGATCTTTCTTCGAATCCAACGATATTGGCATAAGGGCCGTTGCGAACAGCTCGCTGTCTATAGATGGGAGGACACACTTTGCCGAAAACAACCGGGATATTCACGTAGATGCGGGAACCATAAGTGGAGAAATAGTCTGGAGAGTTCCTGAGCATACCGCCCTGTTCTTGAGCGGAAGCACTTCTATTTCCAGAGACGCAAGACTGGAAATACTGGCCGGCACAGTTGTCAAAGTGGCCCAAAATACTTCTATAACAGTTGATGGCGAATTTATCGCTATAGGAACTGAGCAATCGCCTGTTCATATAACCGATCTCAGAGATGATTCTGTAGGCGGAGATACGAATAGAGATGCCGAAGCCACAGCGCCGGATAGAGGCTGGTGGAATTCAGTGAACATAAGGGAGTCAGGAAAGGCCAAACTAGATTGGATTACCATAGGGTACTCCCAGAGCGGGATCGTTCGTAGCGGATCAGGATCTTTCACACTAACCAATTCTACTATCCATAATGTCACAGGAGACGCGCTAAAGCTTCTCGCCGGGTATTTAAGTCTTGAACTCTCGAACAATTCATTCATAAGTAACGGGACTGGGGTACGGCTGGCAGTTAATGTCTCTTTCGACGACCGGTTGGCAAGATTCGAAGAAAACGGAACCGATGTATTTGTAGATGGAGGAATGATAACCTCCGACGTAGTATTCGGCCTGAGCAGTGAGTACTCATTCTACGTGTCTGGGGAGTTAACCATTTCTAAGAACGCAATATTGGAAATCAAATCTGGAACAGTTTTGAAGTTTGCTGCCTATAGGGGATTACGGGTTTCCGGTGGCTTAAAGGCCGCAGGGACTGAGTATGCGCCGATCGTTTTCACCGACTGGCGGGATGACTCATTTGGAGGAGATTCTAATCGTGACGGCGATGATTCTCTTCCTGAACCAGGTTGGTGGAGAGGTATCTACATACAGGAAGAAGGGAGCGCGGAGCTTGAGTGGGCTATCGTTATGTTTGCCGGTTACGGGGACAAGGCAGGTCTTTTCAAGACAGGTTCTGGATCATTGATCGCCAAGAATGTGTCGGTCTCAAGGACTGCCGGCGATGGTCTTCATCTAAGCGACTGCACTGGATTCTTAGAAGTTCTTGAGTCTTCGTTCTCTGGAAATTCAACTGGAGTAGGGATCTCCTCCTCGCAGACCGTTCCTATTTCTTTCGCTGACTGTATCTTCGAAGAGAACACCATCTATGGTGTAAGAAACGATAGTCAGGTCGAGGTAGTTGCTGTAGATTGCTGGTGGGGCGACAT
>NZ_DJHG01000083.1:0-9354 GCF_002432955.1 Mesotoga sp. UBA5825
GTGAGTTATTCTCTTCGAGAATCAGATAATAGGCTACCGATAGAATCATTTTATAGCGGTCGGGAAAACAGGCTTTCAAGTCGGCTGCGACTTCGGTTATCTTACCAACCTGATCGAGAAGATAGCAAGCACCATAGAAATCCCTTCGGATTTTGGTTATGGGAACTGGTCCGGGCTTTTTCAAAATGCCATCCTTCTGTTCAGAATCCTTCCTGTATGGTCTGGTCGGTACGATTTCTCCAGTGTCTGGATCCAGCNNTTTTCAACGCTTCACGAAGGTTTTCATCGTTAGGCTTTTCGGGAATGAAGGCTGTATCCATTTGCCCAGGAACTATTGAAACCAGAATGATTGAAGAAACAATGAAGATCAAGAGGGAAAAGTGGTTGGAAGAAATCCCCATGAAGAGATTCGGAAAGCCTGAGTACATAGCAGATATGGCCTCATTCTTAGCATCTGACAAAGCTTGTTGGATTACTGGCCAATCAATACACGTTAATGGAGGAATAGTCACACCTTGAAAGGGGATGAGTTGCATTGAGTGAAGAAAGCTTGACGAGAATGATTGATTCAACGATGTTGAAACCCGACGCAACAAAGAGGGACATCGAAGAAGTTTGCAGGCTGGCCATGGAATACAAATTTATGACTGTTGCTATTGGGGCTTCCTGGATTGAGTACGCGTCGGAGATATTGAAGGGTTCAGAAGTAGGAGTTGATGCACCGGTAGGCTTTCCGAACGGCTATTCTACTACTGAATCGAAAGTATTTGAAACAAAAGATTTCCTATTGAAGGGTGCAAGTGAAATAGATATGGTCATAAACATAGGTTGGCTGAAGAGCCAGATGTACGATGAAGTGAAGAATGAGATATTGGCTGTAAGAGATGCGGCCAAAGGCGTAGTCATGAAAGTCATTCTGGAAGTTCATTACCTGACAGATGAAGAAAAAAGGATAGGAGCTAACATAGTTGCAGATGCCGGGGCCGATTTCGTGAAAACATCTACAGGTTTTGCCGACACCGGCTGCACTGAATCCGACGTTAAGCTCCTGCTGGACGAGGTGGGAAACAGGATCCAGGTCAAAGCGTCGGGCGGCATAAGAAAGCTTAGGGACCTTCTTAGATACCATGAGCTCGGCGCAACGCGTTTTGGGGCAAGCAATGCACATCTCCTGATCGATGAATTAAGGAAGACGCCGTTTTATTGATGTGTAAGAGAAGGCATCATTGCTTGTGGTTTTTTGAGTAATGCAAGGGGATTTCCGGGTTGGTTTTCAGTGTTTCGTACAGAGAACTAGCGTCTCGTTTTTTGCTCGAAAGCAGGTAAGATAGATATGAAAGCCAACCTTTTTTTGTTTAGGAGTGGGGGAAATGCTTTTAGAAGAGTTTAGAGATAGGGTTAAGAGCTTGAGAGAGCTAATGGCTGCCAGAAGTGCAAGCGCCCTTTTATTGAGCAAGTGCTGTAATTTCTCATGGTTCACTTTCGGAGCCAGGAGTAACATTACCCTGAACTCCACCGAGGGAGAAGCCTCAATTCTCATAACAGGGGACCGCGTCTACATGATCACAAACAATATTGAAAAGCTGAGAATTCAGGAGATCGAGCTGGATGAAAGTCTTCTCGGAGAATTCGGGTTTCTTGAGTATAGCTGGTTTGAGCCCTCCGGAGAGAAAAGGCTGCTGGACAGCGTGGTTAACGGGAAGCTTATATCGGATACGGGAAGATACTCAAGCGAGTATGTTGATATAACACCCATGCGGAGCGTCTTAAGTGAGACGGAAATCGACACGTACAAAGCTCTGGGAAGAGAGTGCGATGAAATCTTCTCCCTGATAGTGCCGGATTTGAATCGACATATGACTGAGCTGGAGGTTCAAGGGCTTTTCTATAGGGCCATGGCAGAGAGGGATATAGAGCCGGTGTTGACACTGGTCTTCTCGGAGGAGAGCTCTCTCAGTTACAGACACAATCTTTCGCGAGATGTCAGACTGGGGAAGAGAGGCTTCGCGAGTATCTGTGCAAGAAAACGAGGGCTGATAATCTCTTCGAGCAGGTCTTTTCTGTTTGAGGCATCAGATGATATCAGGAGGCAACACGAACAGAACTGCCTCATCGATGCAAAGGTTATCGGATGCTCGAAGCCAGGAGTGAAGCTTTCACAGGTTTTTGAGAGGCTAGTAGAGGCCTATGAAACGGCTGGCAGGGCAGGTGAATGGAAACTTCATCACCAGGGAGGAACTGCGGGTTACCTCCCCAGAGAGGTGATTGCTAACCTGAAGAGTGATATCGTTCTCCAAATTGGAAACGCGGTTGCCTGGAACCCGACAATTAGAGGCACGAAGTCCGAGGATACTGTACTTGTAGGCAAGTCACAGAACACGATTCTGTCATTTCCTGATTCGAGCTCCTGGCCGGCTCTTGAATTCGAAATAGACGGTGTATCAGTTAAGAGGCCTGCGATTGTTATTGTTGACTGAGCGACAGTATCAGACCGAGAATCGCTTTTTTCATAATTGACTTATCAAGTTTCATTTGAGTCAACAAATAAGAGTTATAATAAATTGGGCATGGTTTTCTCTTGTCTAAAATAAAGAGCAGACCATAAAAAGGGATCTTGTTAAGATCCCTTTTTTAAAATGCATAGACCTTGTGCTAAAATGAATTCCGTTCAGCGGGACGGAGGGATCTCAATGAAAACAGTAGTTACGAACAAAAAGGCACGTTTCCAGTACCATCTTATGGATTCATACGAAGCCGGGATCGAGCTTGTCGGCACGGAAGTAAAATCTCTGCGCCTTGGTGGCGCTTCTTTGATAGATGCCTATTGCAAGATCGAAAATGGAGAAATCTTTCTTATGGAATGCAATATCAGTCAGTATACACATGGAAATGTTTGGAATCACGAGCCGCGCAGAAAACGAAGGCTCCTTATGCATAGGAAGGAGATACTGAGGCTCGATCAGAAGATCAAAGAAAAGGGATTGACGATTATTCCTTTGAGGATATATTTCAACGAAAGAGGAAAGGCGAAGGTTGAGATTTCGCTTGCAAAGGGAAAGAGGCTTTTCGACAAGCGGGAAGATATCGCGAAGAGGGATGTTGAAAGAAGGATGCGTCAACGGACAGACTTGTGAATAATTTTGCTTCCTGGGCGTATTTGTCTTCCGAATAGAGCAGCAATAATGGCTTTGAACCTCAATACTGTTGTGGTATAATCAATCTGTTATATACTGCCAATAACGCCAATAGCTTTGCAATTATTAAGGGGAGGTGTATTTATGAAGAAAGTCGCTTTAGTAGCTTTGCTCCTTTTTGCGGTCTCACTGGGTCTCTCTACGCCTAAAGCGCTTATAGGTGGTGGTTTTGGAATCAATGCCACTAATCCAGTTTATCAGTCAGAGAGATGGGGTGCCGGTGCTTTTGATCTCTCTCTTCAGCTTCCATTTACTGATAAGATTGGAACCATGTTGAGTGCTCAGGCTGCAATCAGATATCCGACCAATAAGATTGGCCTTTTAAATGCTGACATTTACTTTCAGGTTCTCGAGACGCTCAATCTGAAGGTGAGGCTGCTTGTTAGTGTGGGTTCAGTTCAGGATACCATAGCCGGTCAACAGTCCTGGGAGATAGGAATACTTGATCTAGGAGCTCCTCATCTTGCTCTCGGTGGTGGGTTCCAGATAATGACACCGATCACTGACAAGATGATTCTCAATGGATTTGCCAGGGGTTACAGAGTGAAAGACTATCAGACTCGCCAGGAGGGAAACTTCCCCGGCGGAGATTACTGGCCCCTTCCCGAGTTCTTCTCTGTAGGACTTGGAGTACTCTACGAATTCTAATCAAGAGCTAAAGAGGCTTTTTTGAGCAAGTATTTTTTGCTATTCTTTGTTCTATTTTTTTCTATTGTTGGTTTAGCGGTAACGGGTTACGACAAATTCTTACATTATTCTGTTAGTTATACCGCCTTTGGCCTTTCAAGTTACCTTCTTGGGGACACAGGCGGTTTTGCCTTTACCGCATTACTGGGTGTGGGGAAGGAAGTCTGGGATCTGATTTCAGGCAGAGGTTCTGCGGAGGTTGGAGACCTAATCGCAGACTTTGCAGGCATAGCATCAGCGTATAGTTTTGGTCACAGCCTGCCATTCAGGCCGATAATAATCTTTAGATGGGTATTCTAGAGGGCAATTCATTCATGTTGAGTTCCGGTCAGCGGCCAATCGGCAGGTTTTTTGATGCCGTGTTTCTCTGCCAGTGTTGTGAGCAGTATTTTTGTCTTGTTATCCAGTTCTATTCCCGACTCTAGAGATCTCTCCCTTGCTAATGCCTCTTTCTCTCCGTGATAGTAGATCTTTTCATGACCCTCGGCTTTGTCACTTGAAACGATTTCGTCGACTATCCTTTCCATGTGTCTTACTAGGTGTGAAGCTTCTCCAAAGAGCTTAAGGTCTAAACAGCCAAAGAAGTGGCACACGCCAGCCTGGGAACTCGAGTAAGTCTTTGCGCTCCAAGTCCCCAAAGATAGCCCGGCAGACAGCAGATCTACAAGAAGCGCCATCCCAAACCCTTTGTGACCACCAAAATCCTCATCGGATCCTCCCAAGGGAAGAATACCTCCGGGGTTTCGATTGTTGAAGTTGTTCAGAACCCTTCTGGGAGAGGTTGTGCTACTACCTGTTTCATCCACTGCCCAGCCGTTTGGAATGTCTCTTCCCAGCCTATCGTAAACCTCTAGTTTTCCCCTGGTCACAACGCTAGTAGCCATATCCAGTATGAAATCCTTCTTCAATCCTGGGATGGCTACTGAAAAGGGATTTGTTCCAAGAATGGCCTCCTTCCCGAAAGTCGGAACGACGAGAGGGTAGCTGTTGGTCATCGCTATCCCTATCATCTTTTCTGAAAGCGCCTTTTCGGAGTAATAGGCTGAGATTCCGTAGTGATTTGAGTTTCTGACCGAGACAAGGCCGATCATCGACTTCTTCGCTTTGGTTATTGCAAGATCCATCGCGTAGTTGGAAACACATTGTCCTGGGCCGCCGTTACCGTCAATTGTGGCCGAAATCGGAGTATCATGTACTATCGATGGCTTGGAATCGAGCAGGATATTTCCGCTATCTCTTTCCTTAATGTACCTACCAAGTCTTGCAACACCATGTGAAGGAATGCCACGCAAATCAGCTTCCAACAAAACGTCCACTATTTCATGAGCGGCCTCTATGTTGAAATTCTCGGAAAGAAGGATCTCTTCGCAGAGCTTCCTGAGGTTTTCATATGCTACGAGTCTACCCATAATTATCTAGTCCTTTCAAAGTAGTTCCTTGCTATTTCTACATAAAGCCTTCGGGCCCTATGGACTTCTTCAAGTTCCACATATTCGTTCGACCTGTGCGCCATTGAGGGGCTTCCGGGACCTAGTATTACTGTCTCAATCCCTTGCGATGCAGTAAAGGCACCGTCAGTGAAGTAGGTCATTGAGAGCTCTTCGGCTTTCAGGGCTTTCTTTTTGAGCACTTCCTTAACAGATTCAGTGAGAGTGCCTGAAGAGGAGAAAGACTCCCTGTTGAGCAAAATGATTTTCTCTGATTGATTGTATTTGCTTAGAACGGAATCTACGAGAGCGATGATTTCTGAAGAATCTGTGTTCTCTGCAAAACGAATGTCGATAACACATTCGGCCTCATCGGGAACGGTATTTTCTTTTGATCCACCTCGAATGATGTTCAGGCTCTCAGTAAGGCCTTCTATTTTCCCTAGAACCTGAGAAAGCTCATTGTAGGCACTGAAAAGCCTTGTAACTGCGTTAACTCCGTTTTGCGGTTGCGAACCGTGCGCTGATTTGCCTTTGAATTTCAGTTTAAGCCAGAGCGCTCCCTTCTCTCCGGTGGCAAGTCCTAAAGAAGTGGGCTCACCAATCAGCACAGCCGAGATGTCGAATGGTTTGTGTTCAAGAAAGTACTGTATTCCCGAGCAACCGACTTCTTCGTCGCACGTGGCAAGAAGAGCCACGTTTCCGCAGAACTCCCTATCTTCCGAAAGATCTACAAGCGCCGCAATTAAGGCCGAAAGACCACCCTTCATATCTGCGGAACCTCTGGCATAGAGCTCCCCGTCTATCTGTTCAGGTTTGAAAGGATCGGTATTCCAGTTTGAACCGGCGGGNNNCATCCATATGACCGGAGAAGACTAAATATGAGATTCGGGGATCGCGTTCGATCCTTGCAAGGAGATTCGAACGGTTATCGGCAACTCGGTGAATCTCTACGCTCACTTCTTTTCGCGTGAGAGTTCTCTCGATTATCGATACGGCGAGATCTTCATTACCCGGAGGATTCGTTGTGTTGGCAGAGCATAACTCAAAAAGAAGACTTTCGAGTTGGGAATCACTGTAACTCATAGTTTTATCCCCACATTCCAGATTGAGAAATCATCCTGTCCAAGAATCTCTGATTTAGTCTTTTCGCCGTTAGCAACTCTCAGAACAAGTTCGAAAAGCCTCTTTCCGCCTTCTTCTAATGTCTCTTTTCCGGAGATTATCGCACTGCAATCAAAATCGATGTTCATCTTCATCTTTTTAGCCGTTTCGTGGTTTCCAGTTATTTTTATAACAGGTGCTATCGCATTGCCTGTAGGAGTTCCCTGCCCGGTAGTAAAAAGCACAACTGTAGAGCCGCCGGCAACCATTCCTGTGACAGATTCTACATCATATCCGGGCGTATCCATAAGGTAAAGACCTGGCTCCGGATCAATTAATTCGCCGTACTCTTTAACACCTACTATCGGTACTTTGCCGCCCTTAATCATTGCACCAAGCGACTTTTCTTCAAGTGTGGTCAGTCCTCCCCGTACGTTCCCAGGAGAGATGTTGTTGGGGACGTTTTCTTTATCCACCACATCGCGGCTGTTCTTCATGCTTTCATCAATCATTCTCTTTAGCATCCCTGCAAATCGCCTCTTCATTTCTTCGTTTTTCATTCTCTCAAAGAGGAGGTGTTCTGCACCGACCAGTTCAGTGGTCTCAGAGAGTATCACACGACCTTCTTCCTTCCATAGAATGTCGGCAGCCTCGCCGACTACAGGATTGGCCGACAAACCCGAAGAGAAGTCGGAACCACCGCATTCCATGCCTAGGACAAGTCTTGAAAGCGGAACTTCCTCCCTTTCACTCTTCGAAGCTTCCTCTACCATTTTCCTGACAATTGCAGTTCCCCTTTCTACAGCTTCTACGGTTCCGTAGTCTTGAACCATTATTAGTCCGGCCGGTTTTCCGCTGTCTAGAATCACGTCCCTCAGTTCATGTGGGGACACCCTTTCACAACCGAGCCCAACAACAAGAACGGCTGCCACATTAGGATTTAGCGCAGTATTAATCAGCGTTCTTCTAGTCTGCTGAAAGTCATCTCCCAGTTGAGCGCAGCCTTGATTGTGGCTGGCCACTACCGATCCGGGAACAGCGGCCGAAATTTTTCTGGCAACATTCGAAGAGCAAAGAACACTGGGGAGAACGAGGACGTGATTTCTCACTCCAACACTTCCGTCACTTCTTAAATAACCCATCATGGTCTTCATAATATCTGGCCTAAGCCCTGTCACCTCCCTCTTTGATCTCCGTTCGTTCGCTTACAACATTTTGGATGTGAACATGCTGGCCCGTCGAGATGTTCGAAGTTGCAATCCCTATCTTGTTATTGTATTTAATTATTCTCTCGTTTCTTTTGATGTCTCTCACCGCGACTTTGTGACCGAAAGGTATTTCTTCCTTCGCAACCAGCATCTGCAATCCGGAAATACCCTTCACCTCTATCTCTTCGCCGATATCCACTTTCTCAAGCACCGTTGCGACATTGTCGTTTAAAGACAGCAAAATAGCATGCTTCATTTCTAATCCTCCAAATGGGCAAAGCTTTCTTTGGCAGCATAGTCAATATGGTTGGAACTGAGTATAGAACATATCATATTCATTGAGTGCTTGAGATGAACTTCCAGGGCAGCAGAAGCCTTCTCCAGGTCTCCTTCCAGGATGCTCTGCGCGATTTTGAAATGTTCCTCCATCTCGTTAATTATCCAGTCTTTTTGCTGTTCAAGAAGGTAGTATTTGATCACGTTCCGCATTCTGGCGAGCAGTATCGAGATCTTCGACATCATTTCAATTAGATATTCATTATTGCAGTTATTGAGTATCTCCCTGTGCAGCCTGTAGTCAATATCGTAAGGAACTTTGTTCTTTGTCTCCTCCGGTTCCGAGAGGTGTCTTCTCATCCTCACGATCAGATTCGATATGATCTCTCTGTCGATCCGATTAATTGATTCACTCAATGCAAGTTTCTCCAGCACAAGCCTTATCGGGAAGAGCTTCCTGACGTCATTTTCGAGAATCTCCTTTACGTAAAAACTCTTGGCGGCTCCCGGCGCGACAAGACCATCTTCCTTCAGCTTGTGGAGAGCCCCCCTTACCGGAGTAGAAGAAACACCGTAGATTCTCTTCAGCTTCTCGATCGTCAATCTCGCTCCGGGAGGGATTTCCAGTTCTACGATGCTATCCCTTATTGATCTGTAAAGCTGCTGCTGGATTCCCTGAAAGTGATTTGTGTCTGCCGATCTGTTCAAAGTGATCCCCCCAGGATTTGAGGGAAAGCTTTCAGAAATGAAGCAGTTTCCCTTAGAGTTTCTATCTGATCTTCATCGCAGAAGACCTCGACACTGTATTCACCGACATAACTCGATCTGCTCAGCATTTTCAAGAAGCTCTGAAAATCAATCGCGCCCCGCCCCAGAGGTTTGTGATTCGTATCTGCTAGGTGAACGTGTTTTATCAGCTCGATGTTCGAACTTACAAAAGCGGGATCCTTCAACTCATCGAAATGGTCAGAATCAAGGAGAATTCCAAAACTCTTTAGCTCTCTCTCAGAAAGAAAAGAGGCGGCTTCGACACAGTTATTAAGGATCGGGCAGACCACCTTCCTCAATGGTTCTATCAAAACGGACAACCCCTCGAGTTCACTTCTCACATATGAATCGATTTTTCCCAGCGATTCTCCAAGCCTCTCGAGTGACCTCTGGAGGCCGTCGGACCATATTACTCCCCTAAGTCTGCCGATATTAAGGTTAACTCCTAGAGCATGTGCCTTCTTGGCTGCCTGCAAAAAGGAGTTCAGCGCTCTCTTTCTTTCGTTCGCGTCTATGTGGTTCAGGTAAAGGCCGGCAGTTCCTGCCATCTCGCCAGTGCAGAGGAATATGCACTTCAAAGAGTACTGTCGCTCGAGTCGCTTCAGTTTTTCAACATCCACTTTTTCGGGTTCGGCGATCATGAGCTCAAAAGAGTTGAAACCGGCACCCACCACTGCGGCGAGCGTCTCT
>NZ_DJHG01000083.1:9370-17523 GCF_002432955.1 Mesotoga sp. UBA5825
TCTTCCAACCTGCCGGTGAGGCCAGTGACCTTTGCACTGGCCGGAATATCCTCGTTGGCCACCATAAAGCTTACTGCCATCTCTTTCACCTCAGCCCACCGCACTCACTAGTGCCATTGAGAGCGACACCGCTTTTGCGAATTCATTGTCGCTCCTCGATGTGAGAACAACGGGGAATCCTGCTCCCAAAAGGAGCCCGGCCGTCTTGGACTTGCCTAGATGTACGAGCCCTTTAATAAGGTTGGCCGCTGATTCAAGATTAGAACAGACCAGTATGTCGGCCTCGCCTCCGACCTTAGACGTAATTCCCTTCTTCAGTGCCGCTTCCTTTTTCAGGGCAGTATCTATGGGCAGGGGGCCGTCCACGAGACACACTCCAAATTGCCCTCTTTCCGCCATTTTGGATAACACAGCTCCCTCAACGAGGTCGCGATTTGTCACCGACACTCGCTCGTTTATACCGATTACCGCGACCCTTGGTTCACTTATTCCGATCGATCTTGCAAACTCAACGGCATTCCTGAGTATCTCTGCCTTTTCCTTCAAATCAGGTGCAACGTTGACCGTCCCATCAGTTATGAAAAGCAGTCTTGGATGCTCGGGGACCTCCATACAGGAAATGTGACTTATAAGCTTTCCGCTAGCCTTTACCCTGGGGCTCTTGAAGAGCTCTCTCAGAAACACGGTGGTATTGATGTCGCCTTTCATTAGGACGGCTGGAGTATCTCCCTCCAAAGCAGAGACTGCATTTGAAGCATTATCTTCTTCAGATTTCCCTTCGACAACACGCGTCGTGTTCAGAAACCCTTCAGATGCCGCCTCCTTTATCTCTTCCAATCTTCCGAAGAGAGTGAATTCAAAATTGCCGTTAGAGGAGGCAGTTGATTCTATGGTCTTCATCGTCTTTCGATCATGCGGTTGCACGCAATTTACTCTCACGCGCTTCTGCAACTTACTTGCTTCAAGAATGAACTCAGAAAGGGAATTAATCATCGATCATCACCTCAGTATTCCAGGGCCTCTTCGATCCCCTGTATTACTCTGTGCGCTCCTTCGGCAAGGCTTTCCATCTCGTATTCTCCCGGGAAAAGAAGGACTCTTATACCCTTCAGTTTCGCAAGAAGTCTTTCTCTGACGTAGTCGCACTTCACCACGCCGCCCGTAATGGCAAGGGCGTCGGGAACTCCGTCAAATACCGCCAGCAGACTGTATGAGTATTTTGCAATATTGTAAATGTACGCTTCAAGCGGCATAGAATCGATTTCTCCATTCTTCACACCTTCGGCGATCCGTTCAACGTCGCGCATTCCGAAGTGGGAAAACAGACCGCCCCTGTGAGCCAGGTATTCGAGATAATCGTCTCTCGAGCGAGCAAACTCCGCCAATTCGTGAGTCGGGAGGGCACCCGCTCTTTCCACAGAAAAGGGACCTTCCTTGTCACTGTTATAGAGATCGACCATCTTTCCGTTCAGATGGGCGCTTACCGAGGAGCCACCACCTAAATGGGCCACTATGAGCTTCGCTTCTTCGTACCTCTTTCCCAGTTCAGTCGCAGCTTTCTTCGCGACTGCCTTCATGTTCAACGCATGGGAGAGTGAGTTTCTTCTGATCTCCTCTATTCCCGTTATTCTTGCCCACTCGGCGAGTTCGTCCACACTGATCGGGTCGACGGTGAAAGCCGGCATTCCGAATTCCTGAGCCAATTCAAAAGCTATCACGACCGCTGTGTTTGCAGGGTGAATGCCCTGAAGGCCCTTTCTGGCGTCATTGACCATCTCTCTGTTGATGCGGTAAACTCCGGAATTCAGAGGTTTCAATCTCCCCCCTCTGGCCGCTACGGCAGTCAGTTGGGATGGTCTTATCCCGTTTCTGTCCAGTTCTTTGAGGATCTGATCCTTCCTTATTGTGTACTGATCGGGAAAAAGGGGAAGCTCGAGCATACCATCGCCAAGAGAAAGCGTCTTCTTGAACACTTCATTCCCATCTTTGAAGACGGCTACCTTGGTTGATGTCGAACCGGGATTTATGACGAGAATCAGACTCATTTCATGTAATCTCCGACTATTCTCTTGAATTCGTCAAGTTCGAGGACCGTGTTTCTTATTCTTCCTTCCTTTCGCACAATTTCCGTCAGTTCTTCAAGCTGGTCTTCTGTCGCCTGTATGCCTAATCTCTTCAACCAGTATTTTATGCTTGCCTGACCGCTGAAGGCGCCGAGCTTCACGTCTATCTCGCCCATTCCTACGAGCGAAGGAAGGTACGGGGTCATGGCGGCGTTAATTCCGGCCGCATTCAACTTGTCGATTGCATCAACTACGATGCCCGATTCGACCCAGAAGAGACGCTTCCCAACGACCGGCTTATTGTTCGCCACCGGGATTTTCGAAATATCCTCGACCAGTCGCGAAGTGTATCCGATCTTCCTCAGATCGACTCCTGTATCTATCCCCATCAGGAGTTTCAGGCCGGCGGCGACCTCTTCGGTAGCTACGTTGCCCGTCCTTTCGCCAAGCCCGTTGATCGAGCTGTGAATGCCTGATACACCAGCTCTTACTGCGGCGAAAACCGATCCCATTGCCAGACCGAATTCATTGTGAACGTGGAATTCCAGCGGGATGTCCGGAATGGCCTTCCTAAGCTCAGTGAAGATGAACTCGATTGCAAATGGGGAGGCGACTCCAAAGCTATCCACAAAGACAATACTCTCCGGTTTTGCTTGCTTTGCCACTTCTGTGAAGACTTTCAGGACATAATCGGGGGTCGATCTTGTTGCGTCCCAGCCCATGAAGGTTGGCTTCATGCCCTGTTCCTTCGCGTAGAGTATTGCCGAAACGACTCGGTCGATCAGTTTTTCGGGGGATACACCATAGACAAGCTCGTTATCGTATGGATTTACCGCGTGTTCGACAACTACTCGTGTGGCGCCGCAATCGACAGATTCATCGATATCCTTCTTCAAAGACCTTGCGAATGGAACGATTTCCGAATCGAGATTCATGTCAACTAGTCTTCGTATCGCCCTCTTGTTTTCGTCGGAGACTATCGGCATTCCGACCTCAATGGACTTCACACCCAAATCATTCAGAGCAACTCCGATTCTCACCCTTTGATCCTCGCTCCAGGTAAGACCGCAAGTCTGTTCTCCATCTCTCAACGTAACATCGTGTATGTAGATACTGTCTTTTGCGTTTTCTCCCCGGATCTCTCTCTCATAGTTGAGAGGACTCACCCAGCGGGATTCATCGAAGTATGGTGTTCCATTTAGCTTCATGTAATCAAGATCTTTCGGTTTCATTATTGTGCCTCCTTATTCGATATTTCCGGCAACACAAGTGAGTTCTGAAGAACCGCGATGCTCTTGCCGGCCGGCGCCACCCGGTCAACAACCGATTGAATATCTTGATGGACCGTTAACCCGAGTTCATTGAACTGATCTGCAAATTTTGTGTCACTCACAATGTGAATCCTTTTCTTCTCAATAACTTTCCTTACTGCATAGGCCGCCACATACGCTAGCGGGTCTTCGGTGGTAATCATGTCCAGTCTTTCTAGGATCTTTTCTGCCTCCAACTTGAGTAATGAGGCGAATAGAGGATGGTCGCCAAAGCCTTCATCGAGTGACGAGACCATAACGATGTCTCCTCCATTTCTGGTAACAAGATCGGATGTGTACAGCGCTTTGCCACACTGCCAGAAATCGGTCACAGAGGGGAATGAAGATATCACGGTGACATCGGCCCTTTCCGGGTACTCTCGGAGCAGCTCTTCTCTCGCGACTTTGACGCCTTCTCTGTGTGCAGTTACATGATTGCCCGATACACATCCGGCGATTCTTCCTTCGATATCGTAGTAGAAATTTATTATGAAATCAAGTCCTACTCGTCTTCCGGTTTCATCTATAAGTTCCCTGAACTCATTGTCAAGAACTCCGACGTCGGCTCTGCTCTTCAGTATTGCCATCCTGTGCGACAAAAAGACAGTTTCATATGCAGAGACGCCCGGAATCACAATTTTCGCTCCGCCCGACCATCCGGAGAACCTGTGAGGAACGATCGAACCCACTCCAATTGTGAAGTCGGCTCCAACCGCTTCGTTTATCCTGATCGGCACTCCAAGGAATTCTCCATAGTCTTTCATCCTGCCCGCTGCTTCGGCATCGTGCTGGATGATCTTAGTATCGCGAGAAAAACTGCCAAACTTCTCACTTAGCTCATCAGCCGTCATTTGTCTGTGAGTTCCAGTCGCGACAAGCAAGGAGACTTTGCTCCAGGGAATCTTGTTTTCGACGAAAAGCGATTTCATGAAAGAGAGAGTCTCAAAGATCGGAGAGTGCCTTGTATGATCCTCTACGATCAGGACTATCTCTTTCGCAGATTCCGCAAGCTCCAGGATCGGAGCAGCATCAAACGGCTTCAGTAACGATTCGCGCAGAGAGCTGCCCTCTTCGCTTCTCTTAAGAGACGCGGTCGGAGCGAGTACTCTGGCAGCCGGAACTTCCAGCTGAAGCCTCTCCTTCTCTCTATAGTCAAGCGAGAATTTCATCTTACTTGCCGCCGAAGTACATTTCTCGAATTCTCTCGTCGCTCTTCACTTCATCGACAGAGCCTTCAAGTTTTATTTGACCTTGCGATACGATGTAGACTCTGTCGCTCATCGGGAGCGAGAGCTTCGCGTTCTGTTCCACAATCAACATGGTGAGACCCGTATCCTTCACGTAATTTTTCAGAGTCTCGAATATTCTCTTCACGATAACAGGAGCCAGTCCCATGGAAGGTTCGTCTATCATCATGATCAGTGGATCGGAAACGATGGCCCTTCCAATTGCGAGCATCTGTTGCTCTCCACCGGAAAGTGTGCCGGCCATCTGATTTTTCCGGGACTTCAGTTCCCAGAAAAGCTCATAAACTTTCTCGATGTTTGGGCGAGCCTTTGCGAGTCCAATTCTAGTAGCAGCAACTTCAAGGTTTTCTTGCACGGAGAGTTCTGCGAATACCTGCCTTCCTTCTGGAACGTGTATTACCCCCAACCTGGTGATTTTGTGGGGCGGCAGATGTTGAATCTCTTCTCCGTTAAGCAAGACCTTGCTTCCCGACTCGGAAGCCACTAGTCCGGAAATGCTCTTTAGTAGAGTTGTCTTACCTGCTCCGTTTGGTCCAAGAACAGAGACGACCTCTCCCTTTTGGGCTTTTATAGAGACTTTTCTGAGAGCAGGAACCTCATTATACGAGACTGAAAGATCTATGGTTTCAAGCAAGGCCATAATCAATCCTCCCCCAGGTAGGCTTTAAGGACAAGTGGATCCTTTTCGATTTCGTCGAACTTCCCCTCAGCAATAACCTGACCGAAGTTGAGAACATAGACCCAGTCGGCAACTGCCTTGATAAAGTCCATCGTGTGTTCTACCAGTAGAATCGTTATTCCTCTTTCCTTAAGAATAATCATCAAGTCCATGATCACCTTGAATTCATCTCTAGTCATACCCGCTGCCGGTTCGTCGAGGAAAATCAACTGAGGTTCAAGGGCTAGTGCTCTTGCTATTTCTAGACAGCGTCTCAATCCGTATGCCATGCCGGTAGGAGAGTCATATGCTCTCTCCTCAAGTCCAACAAGCCTCAAGAGCTCGAGAGCCTTCTCTTTGTTCTCACTTTCCTCTCTTCTAAACTTCGGGGTTCCCAAAACGACGCTCAATGGGCCTGACTTGTAAAACGACTTTCGAGCAACCAGAACGTTCTCTATAACTGATAGGTTCTCGAAGAGCCGGATTTTCTGGAATGTGCGCGCAATACCTAATCTACTTATCCTGTTTATGTCCATTTGAGAGATATCCTGATCTTTGTAATACACTTTTCCGCTTGTAATCGGGTGTACTCCTGTTACCACATTTATGAACGTCGTCTTTCCGGAGCCATTCGGACCGATAAGAGCTGTGATATTTCCCTGAGAAATTCCTACCGAAAGTTCATTGTTTGCCACAACTCCGCCAAATCTCTTTGTCAACTTTTCCGTTCTTAGTATGTCCATCTTCAGCCCACCTTACAATGTCTTTGTGTTGCTTCTCTTAAGTTTGAAGACCTTTCTGAAGAGATTCTCAAGTATCGGCCCGAGCCCCATGGGTACGAATATTATGATAACGATAACGATCAGTGAGGTCACCATTAAGTAGTAGTTCTCCCAGCCGCCGAATCTGAGGAATTCCGGCAGAAGAGTTAGCCCGATTCCGCCGACAACTCCTCCGCTCATGTGTCTAAGACCACCAACAACGGCCATCGCAACGAAATTCGATGACTCAAAAAACGTGAATGGTTCGGGCGAAAGAAATCCTGCTAGGTGAGCGTAAAGCGCTCCTGCAAGCCCTGCCAAGCCTGCCGAAAAACCGAAAGCGGCGATCTTTAACTTCTTTGTAGATATTCCGCAGGTCTCAGTGGCCACATCATCGTCATTCATAGCAAGCATCGCTCTGCCGAAGTGAGAGTGCTTGATGCGGTACATAATGAAGACTGACACGAGCAGTATCCCTCCAAAAAGCCAGAACACCTGACCGTAGGAAAGCATGTTATTTCCCACTGAATAGAATGGGATTCCGAAGAAACCATATGGCCCCCCGGTTATCGGTGTGAGATTTATCACGAGCATCCAGACTATTTGCCCGAAGGCGATTGTTACTAGAGATAAGAAGAAGGCCTTTAGTTTGAACGAGGGGATACTCAGCAGGAAGCCCGCAACAACGCTCAGAACTACTCCCGCAATAACCCCAATCGGAATTGGTAGTCCCAGCCGCACAGTGAAGTATGCCGAAGTGTATGCTCCAATTGCGTAAAAACCCGCCTGCCCGAGCGATATCTGCCCGGCAAAACCTGTAAGGAAGACCAACCCTGTTGCAAGGATGGCGTGTATCAAGGCCCTGTTCATTAGGTAAAGGTGATACATGTTATTCGTGAAAAGTGGGAATAGCATTATTAGTAGTATCGCTCCTACAATCAATATCAGCTTCTTCATCTCGCACCCCCTATATCTTCTTGCTCTTCCAGTTGAATATTCCGGAAGGCTTGAGTATTAGAACGGCGACAAGAACCGAGAAGGATATGATGTCTCTGTATGTAGAAGAGATGTAGAGGGTGGAGAAGTTCTCCAGCAATCCAAGAGATATTCCGCCCAGTATCGTCCCGTACGGATTGGTCAATCCGCCGAGAACGGCAGATGCGAACCCTTTGACACCAATTGACCCACCACCAAGTTCTAATGACACGAAGTATATCGGGGCAAGAAGTATACCTGCAATTCCCACCACACACGTGGCCAGTATAAAAGAAAGAGAGGTCGTTACTTTCACATCTATTCCCATAAGAGCCGCGGCTTCCCTATTCTGTGCGGCAGCTCGGAATGATTTTCCTATGAGCGTCTTGTTCAGTAAGAAGTAAATGAATACCATAAGGATTCCGATTACCAAATAGATATTGAGATAGAGAGTGGGAATTCTTATTCCGCCTAAAGAAATGAAGTCTTGGCTTCCCCCAAATACCGGTGGAAATGGCTTGGGCAAAGCCCCATAAGTGACGATTATCAGATTGAGCCAGAAGGTACACAGCATCAATGTTGCAACGACAAATTCAAGCCTACCTCCACCTCTCTTCCTTATCGGCTCATATATGAACGTCCTGAGTCCAAGACCATACAAGGCAATTATCGCCACAGAAAAGACGAAAGAGAGGAAGAACCCCAAATTCGCCAGTGTATAGAAAGTATAGAACAGATACGCCGCTAACATAGCTGATGAAATGTTAGCGAAGTTTATTCTTGAGATCGTCAGCCACAGGAAAACAACTCCGAGCCCTACAAGTCCATACGTAGCACCGATTGAAGCCCCTGAAACAATGATTTGGAGAATGTCTTGAAGCATTATTCACACTCCTTGTCTTGATAAGTGAAGCGGGAGGCAGGCTGAGCACGCCCCCTCCCGCAAAGAGGCTCAGTACAGCTTGTTGATAATCTGCCAGTCCTTTCCATCAAACTGGGAGATTAGACAGACGTTGGTGAAGTTATGGTGTTCATCGCACTTCAGTTCTCCCTGAACACCAACGATATTTGCTTCATTGGCCAGGTACTGTGCGAGCTTAGTGCCGTCGGTTCCAACATTCCTCAGGGCATCCGCTAGA
>NZ_DJHG01000083.1:17532-43742 GCF_002432955.1 Mesotoga sp. UBA5825
CTGAACAGAATAGACGCCAATTGCGGCTTCTGGAGCGAGATCTGTAAATGCCGGAACGCCCCATGCAGAGAAACCGATAATCGGCACATCAATCTGCAACTGCCTTAGCTGGTTGACAGTAACGGCGGCCTCGGATTCGTGAGTAAGTCCAATCAAACCGTCGAAGCCTGCGTTTTTGAGCTTCAACAGCTGACCAGTCGCATCCTTGTCTCCTTCCTTGATCTGTTCCATTGCCACAATCTCTATTCCGTACTTGGGAAACTCTTCTTTTGCAACGTCAAGCCCTGCAAGACAGTAATCAGTAGATCCGTAGACGATTCCGGGTTTTTCAATCCCAAGAACCTCAACCGCGTATTTCACAAGCTGAATAACCTTTACTTTGTCGTCAGCTCTGAGTCTGAAAAGAAAATCGTTGGGAATAACTGAGTACCTGAACGAAGGAGAAGTAGCACCGACTAGCATCGGAACCTTGGCCTGCTGAGCCAACGGGTGAACTCCAATAACCGCACTGCTCATGTTAGGTCCAAAAACTGCCACTACGTTGTCCTGAAATAATGCCCTTCTAATAACACTGGAAGCCGTGCTAGGATTGGCAGCATCGTCGTATACAATCATTTCAAGCATATCTCCATTAATTCCACCGGCAGCGTTGATCTCTTCCAGTGCTAACTGAGCACCCATCTTGATGTAGTCGCCCAAAATCGAACCGAGACCGGTAAACGGCGCAACCAATGCGACCTTGATTGTTGCTCCGAATGCCGCAACCCCGATTAACAAGACAATCGCGACTACGAGTACCTTGCTTAACTTCATCCAAACACCTCCATATTTGGGGCCTTCTATAGCAAGCCCCGTTCTTTGGGAAGAAAGATTAACACGAAATGAACGCGATGCATTATACATCATGCACAGTGTATCATTATTTTCTTGAATGGTTTTAATGTCTTCAGAGCCGATCACGATCGAATAATTCAAAATAGGCTTGATTATCAAGCTATAGTTGGACTGATTGCAGTCGGAGGTTGTTTTCTGAAATGGTTTCAGTTCAATATCAGGAGCAGATCAGATGAACGCTTGCCTTACAACGCGGTTCTTTCGCGCTGACGCACAACCTTTCATGAAAGGATCATGAGTTGCTGCTGGTAATCCGCTTTCTTGCTAGCGATTGGTTTATAATAGTTTTTAGAGCATATTTTGTGTAGGGGCTCTTTCTGGGGGTGTTGTCTGTGAGGGTGTTCTTTCTGATGATTCTTTCTTTGGTCTTAGTTTCCACTATGATAGCTGTGGAGATCGATCTGGGGATGAGTGTGGATGTTATTCAATCTGATCAAAACAGCCTTAGCTGTGCCAGGCTTTCGCTTCTCGGCAGTATCGGGCCAATCTCTCTGGATATTCCTGTCGCTCAAGTATGGCCTTCAGAAAGAAGGATTGAATTCTCGGATCCGTTCTTGAGTTATGTTGGTCTTAATCTGAAGCTTCCCATTACCGTTCTATACATAAAAGCCGGTTTGGGGGTTCAGGTAAGGGGAGTGATTGACGTACTTGGAGCAAAAATCGAAGGCTGGGATCTTCCAGCCGGAGTTACGGTCGGCTTAGGCGTTTCCGATTCCGGTCTTTTTCTTGAGGGCGGTTTGAATCTCGATTTCACGCCGTCACTCGAAAATTCCGAATTCTGTCCTTACATTGTGGGTGGATTTGTTTTCTAGCTAATTGATCTTGAGTAATCTGGAGAATTCTTCTTTAACATTTTCAAACGCATCGCCAGTGAGCCATCTCTGCCAGCCGTATTTTCTGTAAATGTCTCTGACTTGAAAAATGTAGTTCATCGGATCTATGTGTACTTCTTCGACCCTTCTTGAAAGCTCGAAGGCAACCCTTGCTGCGTTCATCGGGAGAACCGGACCAACGAAGACGCCAACATTGATGTCGTTGGCAATAAGCATGTCGATTGTCGCTAGCCTTTCTTCAAAGGAAGATGAACCGGGTTCAAGGATCTTTCTGACATCGTTTATGTCCGTAGTGACCGTTATCAAAACCCTTGCTTCTCCTTCGGAGGCTTTCAGCAGGTCAATATCCCTTCTAATCAAAGCGGATTTTGACATCAAGAACACAGGAATTCGGTGAGAGATGAGTATTCTCAGAATTTCACGGGTGATGCCGTATTTTTCTTCTATATGCTGATATGGATCACAGGCCGTACTGAGAAACACGGCGCGCTTGGGATGGTGAGTGATCTCTTTCCTCAGAAGAGAGACAATATTCTTACGAACCTGAACGTCTCTGCCCCATCTGCCGCGGCTGTACTTGAAAGGGCCGATAAACCTTGCAAAACAGTACTTGCAGCCGATTGTGCATCCAACATAAGGATTGACCGTGAAATCCGTCAAAGGGATGCCTGATTTTGTAAGGGCTTTGCTTGCTCTTATCTCTTCAATCATATACAGATAGATTCTACAGTGTTTCTCTTCACGAATGCGTTTTTGAAAGTGCATATGCGTCACTTCATCTATTCTGTAATGATATAATTAACCAAAATAGGAGGTGTTACTGTGTTGAGGGTTATCAGTACTGACAAGGCGCCGGCAGCGGTTGGACCATATTCTCAGGCGATAGCGGCGGGCGGTTTCCTCTTTGTTTCTGGACAGATCCCCCTCAACCCGTTGACCGGTGAACTGGTGACGGATTTCGAAGGAGCATGCAGACAGTCACTGGAGAATTTATTCGCGGTTATCGCCGCCGGCGGGTCGAGTCTGGACAATATCGTGAAAGTGAACATCTATGTTAGAGATATGGGGAAATTCTCGATACTAAACGAAATCTACATGACGTATTTCAAGGAACACAAGCCCGCGAGAGCTGTCGTTGAAGTCTCTAACTTGCCCAAGAATGCGCTGGTAGAAATGGAAGCCGTGGCGATAATACCGTAATCAGGAGGATATCATGGGTATTTCTATAAAGCTGCCCGATGGCACAATCAAGGAGTACGGGCAAAGCGTAACACCATCAGAACTGGCAAGTGACATTTCCGAGGGCCTTGCCAGACGAACCTTCGGTGCTGTTGTCAATGATGAGTTCTGGGATGCGGACAGGCCAATTGAACGGGATGCTTCTGTGAGACTGATTCTCGACAAAGATCCTGAATCGGCTGTCTTCTTTAGGCACACGATGTCTCATATTTTGGCACAGGCTGTCATGAGGATCTATGGCAAGGATCAAGTCAAGCTGGCCATAGGGCCTACAATTGAGAATGGATTTTACTACGACATAGATCTGGGAGATATTAGAATAACTGAAGAGGATTTGCCGAAGATCGAATCCGAGATGGAGAAGATAATCAAGGAAGATCTCACGGTGGAGAGGTTCGAGCTGCCTGTGAGCGATGCAATAGTTCTGATGAAAAAGGAGGGCCAGCCTTACAAGGTAGAGCTGATAGAGGATCTTGTAAAGGATACTGGTACTGATAGCGTCACATTCTACAAGCAGGGAGAATTTGTCGATCTTTGCAGGGGACCTCACGTTTCTTCGACGGGCAAGGTTAAGTATTTCAAGCTCACATCTGTATCCGGGGCCTACTGGAGAGGCGATGAGAACAACAAGATGCTTCAGAGGGTTTATGGTACTGCCTTCGCCAAGAAGAGCGATCTCGAAGCTTATCTAAAGATGATAGAAGAAGCGAAGAAGAGGGACCATAGAAAGCTTGGTCCTGCTCTAGGTCTGTTTACAATCAATTACGAATACGCTCCTGGGATGCCGGTTTTCCTTCCGAAAGGTACGGAAGTGTTGAATCAACTCCTTCAGTTCTCCAGAGAGAAGCACATAGAGGACGGTTACAGGGAAGTGAGTACGCCACAGGTCATGTCGGATGCCCTGTGGAGAACATCAGGGCACTGGGATCATTACAGGGACAACATGTACTTCACGGAGAAAGAGGACCAGCAGTTTGCGGTAAAGCCAATGAATTGTCCCGGTCATATCATAGTCTACAAGTCCTCGTCTGTGAGCTACAGGGATCTTCCGATGAAGCTCTTCGAGTTTGGGAAGGTCCACAGATACGAACGTTCGGGTGTCCTGCATGGGCTATTCAGGGTAAGAGGCTTCGTTCAGGATGACGCTCACATATTCTGTACCAGAGAACAGATACAGCAGGAGATCATGGGCGTGATCGACTTCGTAGAGAAGATATACTCGCCTTTCAATTTCGAGTACAGGGCGGAGCTTTCGACGAGGCCTGAAGATTACATGGGCGAAGTGGAGCTCTGGGATATTGCTACAAAGGCACTTGAAGATTCTCTGAAGGCAAAGAATATGGAGTTCAAGGTCAATGAAGGTGATGGGGCGTTTTACGGTCCTAAGATCGATTACCATATAAAGGATTCTTTAGGAAGGGAATGGCAGTGCGCCACTATTCAGCTCGATTTCATGATGCCCGAGCGCTTCGGAATCAAGTATGTGGGCTCCGACAACGAGGAATACCAGCCAGTTATGATTCACAGAGCCATCTACGGCTCAGTTGAGAGATTCATGGGAATACTTATCGAGCACTTCGCAGGAGCCTTCCCAACGTGGTTTGCTCCGACCCAGGTTGCAGTCATCCCCATAGCCGACAGACACATCGAATACGCCGAGTCAGTCGCTTCTGAACTGAAGAACAAGGGGTTCAGAGTCGAGGTTGATGACAGGCAGAAATCTACAAACTACAAGATACGGGATGCTCAGATGCAAAAAGTGCCCTATATGTTGATAGTCGGTGATAGAGAAAGAGAGCGCGGAACGGTATCGGTAAGACTGCGTAGTGAAAAAGATCTTGGATCCATTGAACTCGACAAGTTTATCGAGAAGCTCTCTGAAGAGATCAAAAGTAGAAGGGCCACGAGTGTTTTTGAATGATAGAGAGACCCCTGCAATGCGGGGGTCTTGTTTTCCTATCCGAGAACTCCTCGAAAGGAGGCGATTGGCACGAATATCATTGATATTATTCCGGTAGCGCGGGGTGACAAGCCGGCCGACGTTCTGCTGAAGAACTGCAAAGTGGTCAATGTGTTCAGTGGCGAGGTTGAAGAAGCGAATCTTGCTCTCTTCAGGAAGAGAATAGCCGGAATTGGCGATTACGAAGAAGGTGTTGAAGTTATAGATCTTGAAGGCTCATTCGTAGTGCCCGGCCTTATTGATGCGCATCTTCACATAGAATCATCTATGGTATCGCCCGTCGAATTCTCCAAGACGATTCTTGCACGAGGAACCACGACCGCAATAGCAGACCCTCACGAGATTGCAAACGTAATGGGGCTTACCGGTATAGAGTACATGATAAGATCTACGGAAGGTGTTCCTGTCAATCTGTATATCATGATTCCTTCGGCCGTCCCTGCTTCAACAATGGAGACCTCCGGCGCAACGATCAGTGTAATGGATATGATAGGCTTTGTGGAGAAGTTTCAAAACAGAGTTCTCGGGCTGGGAGAGGTGATGAATTTCCCCGATATCATAAACGGTGATCGTGATTCAATAGCGAAAATCGAATTGATCCGTCACAAATACAAGAAGATAGATGGACATATCCCTGGAGTTCTTGGCAAACCGCTCAATGCTTACATTTGCGCCTTTGTGCGATCGGAGCATGAATGCACATATGTTGAGGAGGCGCGTGAGAAGCTTTCAAGAGGAATGCAGATTCTCATGAGAGAGGGCAGTGTTGAGAGAAACCTCGTTCCGCTTCTTCCACTAATAAATGACAAGACCTATCCGTTCGTCTCTTTCTGTACCGATGACAAGCACCCCGACGACATCATCAGAGAAGGTCATATCGATCACAATATTAGAAAGGCCATAAAACACGGGATAGATCCGATAATCGCAATAAGGGCGGCGACCATCAATACGGCTAGACATTACAATCTTAGATCGATGGGTGCCATCGCGCCCGGATACAAGGCGGACCTAGTAGTGGTCGATGACCTCAAGTCCTTCAACCCCAGAATGGTTTTCAAAGACTCCAGGGTGGTTGCAAGAGATGGAAAATTGGTTGCTGACGTGATATCCAGAAGCTTTCCGCAGGAAAAAACGAATACATTCAAGTGCCAGAGAATCAATGAGAGCGACCTGGCTGTCCGAGCCAGAAGTAAATTCATTAGGGTGATAGAGCTTCTTGGGAGCGAGGTTCTTACAGGAGGCTCCATCGTGGAGGCGAAGGTAGAGGAAGGAAAAGCAGTCAGCGATACTTCTCGAGACGTTTTGAAGCTCGCCGCTATTTGCAGATATTGTGAAGGGAAATCCATGTCGGTAGCATTTGCGAAGGGATCTGGGTTGAAGAAGGGGGCAGTGGCAACATCTGTCGGTCATGATTCTCACAATCTGGGAGTCTTGGGGGTTAGTGATTCAGACATGGTTTTTGCCGCCAATAGAGTGATTGACATGGGTGGAGGTCTTGTTGCAGTAGTAGATGGAAAGATAATATCTGAACTGCCTCTGAAGATCGCTGGACTGATGTCGGATCTGACAAGCAGGGAAGTGGCTGAGAGACTGGTGGAGTTGAAGGAAGCGACAAGATCAATGGGAAGCATTCTTCCTGACCTTTTCATGACGCTCTCTTTTGTTCAGCTTTCAGTTATTCCCAAGTTGAAGCTAACGAATCTCGGTCTCGTCGATGTAGAGAAGAACGATTTCGTACCGCTTTTCGTTGAGGAGGATGAAGATGTCTGATTCACAAGAGAGAGTTGTTGGCAGAAGAATCAAGAGGGTAGATGCCCTGGAGAAGGTCGATGGCCGGGCTAAATTCGCTGCCGACGTTTCTTTTGACAGACAGGTCTGTTGTGCTCTGGTTATTGCGAAGAAAGCACACGGTATTCTCAAATCGNNTGTGCTCTCGTGATCGCGAGGAAGGCGCACGGAGTTCTGAAGTCGATTGACGTTTCAGCTGCCATAAGGCTCCCCGGTGTGGAAGGTGTCTTCACCTGGAAGGATATTCCCGGTGAGAATCAGCTAGGCGATGTGGTGAGGGATATGCCATGTTTGGTCAGGGAAGGGGAAAAGGTCAGGTTCTACGGTGATGTTATAGCTGTGGTTGCCGCACAAAGCAAGAGAATTGCCGAAGAAGCCGCGGATCTGGTCAAAGTTGAGATTCAGGAATTGGAGCCGGTTTTGACAATAGAAGACGCTTTGAAGAATGAGATTCTGGTCCATGAGGATACGAACGTTGGTGTGTCGAAGAGGATAAGAAAGGGCAATGCCTCGAAATATATCGAGAACTCAGAACTCGTTTTTGAAGGGGAATTCTATGCCCATTATCAAGAGCAGGCTTATATGGAGCCTCAGGGAGTAATTGTGGTTCCGGATATCGACTACGGATTCACTGTATACGGATCGATGCAGTGCCCTTACTATGTGCAGGGGGCAGTGTCACACGTTCTCGGTGTCCCGATGAGCAGGGTCAGAGTAATTCAGACCGAGACGGGCGGAGCGTTTGGAGGTAAGGAAGACGTTCCGTCTTACGTTGCTTCTTATGCGGCCGTAGCAGCATACAATTTAAAAAGACCTGCGAAGCTCATTTATTCAAGAGAGATCGATATTCAGACCACTTCTAAGCGCCATCCAGTTAAGTCTTATTATAAAGTTGCGCTTGAAGGAAAGAAAATCAAGGCGATGCAGATTAAGGCTTATATGGATATGGGAGCTTATGCCACGCTCACACCAATCGTCATGTTTAGGACGCTTGTGCATGCGGCCGGAGCTTACGAAATTGATAATGTGGACGTCGATGTTTGCGCCGTCTACACCAACAAGGTTCCACCCGGAGCTTTCAGGGGTTTTGGATCGCCGCAGGTTCTCTTTGCAGTTGAAAGTATGCTTGATGATATAGCTTTTCAGATGGGGTTCGATCCCATGGAGTTCCGAGAAATCAACACGCTAAAGAGAGGATCGAGAACTTCTACAGATCATCTTCTGCTTAACAGTGTCGGAGCACCGGAGACTCTATCGAGAGTCAAGAAGGCTTCGAACTGGCAGAGACTTGTGGCAGAGACAGAGCGGTTCAACAAGGAAAACGATGATTTTAAGAGGGGTGTGGGAGTTTCTCACATCTTCTATGGAGTAAGTCTTGGCGCCGGTGGACAGGCTCTTGACAAGTCGGGTGCGCACGTTCTGATTAATAGAGACGGATCTGTAGAAGTAAGAATCGGTGGAACGGAAATGGGACAGGGCGCAAAAACAGTAATTGCGATAATGGCTGCCGAAGAGCTGGGTCAGAGTATAGAAAAAATCCTTGTCCATCAGCCGGACACGGCCTTTGTCCCTGACAGTGGACCGACAGTGGCCTCCAGGACTACTATCTATTCAGGGAACGCGGTAAGAAGCGCATGTATTGCATTGCGAGAGAAATTGGTTGGCGTATTCTGCGAAATAACGGGTGGCAGTCTCGCCGGTGTGAAGTTTGGAGGCGGCTCTGTTTATGATGAAGATGGAAAGAGAATGCGATTCGATGAAATAGTCGAAGAGGCCTACAAGAGAAATGTCAAGTTGTTTGAGACAGGTTGGTATGAGACTCCAAAATTGAGTTTTGACATGGAAAACGGGATAGGCGAGGCATACGTTACCTACTCTTATGCGAGTCAGGTTGTACAGGTTGAAGTCGATTTAGCAACGGGCTCAATCAAAGTTTTGAAGGCTTTCACAGCTCATGACGTGGGAAAGTCCGTAAATCCCGAAGGAGTTATTGGTCAGATACAAGGTGGTTTTGCTCAGGGGATGGGGTACGCGATTTACGAGGATTTGAAGCAGAGAGATGGAAGGATCGTTTCAGATAATTTCAACACTTACATTATTCCAACGGTCCACGAAATCCCTCATGAGTTGGTCATTGATGTCGTTGAAGACCCCTTCCCAGAAGGGCCATATGGAGCCAAGGGGATAGGCGAGCCCTCACTTATGCCTGTTCCTGCAGCAGTTGCTAACGCTGTTTCTATGGCTATAGGAAGGCGAGTAAGGCAGGTACCGGTTACTCCTGAGTACGTGCTTCGACTAACTGAAAGTGATTTTTCTTCATAATACAGTAGTTAGTTAACAAGGAGGCTTATAATGGCTAAGTTTGTGCTTGGTCCAACGTTCGAAGAAATGCTGCATCCAGATAAGATCGACAGAAAAACGAGAGAGATCGCCTGGAAGATGAGAAAGGAAGATCCTCTGGATCCGATCAACCTGTTTAACATCTCATGGAGAGACATTGAAAACAGGATCTACTACTTCGTACTTCCAAAAGAATTTACAGGAGTCGATGCAAATATTGTTGTCCTGTACGGAAAGGATTTCCCGACGGGCAGCCACAAGGTGGGGGCTACATATTCAATCTTGATGGAGAAGGTTCTGCGAAAAGAGGTAGATCCAACTTATCACACCCTTGTCTGGCCGTCCACGGGGAACTATGGAATTGGCGGGGCTTGGGTAGGTTGCAGAATGAAATTCGATTCCGTGGTAATTCTGCCGGAAGAGATGTCCTCTGAGAGATTCGACATAATTAGAGAGTATGGTGCGAGAGTTATAGCAACCCCCGGTTGTGAGTCGAACGTGAAGGAGATTTACGACAAAGCAAAAGAATTGAAGGCAGCCAATCCAGAAAAAGTTCGTGTTCTCAATCAGTTTGAAGAGCTCGGAAATTACAGATTTCATTATTATGTGACAGGAAACACGATTCTGGAGATGATGGACGAGCTCAGGCTCGGCAACGGCAGGGTCTCCGCGGTCGTTGCAACCGTCGGTTCTGCCGGAACAATAGCTTGTGGAGACAGGATAAAAGAAGTGTATCCTGAGGTCAAAATCGTTGCCGGTGAGCCTGTGCAGTGTCCGACTCTTTCGCTCAATGGCTATGGCGGCCACGACATTCAGGGAATCGGAGACAAACACGTGACCTGGATTCACAATGTGATGAACAACGATGCCGTTGTCGCGCTTGACGACATCGAATGCAAGAAATTGCTCCAGGTTATGACCGATGGCGAGGGCAAGAGCTTCTTGAAGGAGTTTTTGAAGGAAGAAGATGTAGAGACAATGGCAGATATATTTGGTATCTCGGGAGTTGCGAATGTTGTCGGTGCGATAAAGATGGCGAAGCACTACAAAATGACCGACAAAGATAACATCGTGACCATTGCTACAGACAACATGGATCGTTATCATTCTGTGATGGCGAACATGACGAAGACTTACGGTAGCCTCACCAGGGATGAAGCAAAGCACAGGTTCGAATCGTTTGCCCTTGGAGCAAAGACGGACTGGATATTCGAAGGGACAATGGAGAACCGCATGAGATGGCACAATTTGAAGTATTATACCTGGGTTGAACAACAGGGGAAGACAGTTGACGAACTCAACAGCACAATGTCTCAAGATTTCTGGAAGGCTGAAAGTGGAAAGATTGGTGAGATCGACAGGCTCCTCCTAGACTACCGCGAAAAAACCAGATAGTCTGGAAGCGTAATTCTATGTTTTGTTTTTTGTAAGCTTTGTAGTACAATGAAAACATGGTGGTACTGACAAAGAGAAAACCGCCCCTGTCAAAGCTGCGCGGTTTTCTCTTTGTTGGTCTGAGCAGTTGCTTTGGCTTAAGTTCCTAACTCAATTCTGGAGGTGGTTCTTTTGAGAAAGCTTCTTCTTCTGTCAATTGTGCTGATCTTCTCACTCGCACTTTCTGCAACAACAATCCAGTTCTGGCATGCAATGGGTGGCTGGAGAATTGACTTTCTGCAGTCTCAGGCAGATGCATTTATGGAATTGCACCCTGACATCAAGGTTGAAGTGCAGTACACTGGAAGCTACAGAGACACTCTGAACAAGATGATCGCCGGGGTTCAGGCAGGAACGGCTCCTCATGTCGTTCAGGTCTTCGAAATTGGTACTCAGATGATGATTGATGGAGAGGTCGCAATTCCAATCGAAGAGATGATGGAGGCCGATCCGTCCTTTGACATCGGGAAGTTCATGCCTCAGGTGCTGAACTATTACAGAGTGAACGGCAAGCTTTATTCTATGCCCTTCAACTCTTCTAATGCCATCGTATTTTATAACAAAACGCTTTTTGAGAAAGCAGGCTTGAATCCCAACGATCCACCAACGACTTTCGAGAGCTTCATCGATGTGGCGCGAAAGCTCACTGTGAAGGATGCCTCGGGGAATGTTGAGCAGGCAGGCTTTACTGTATCTTTGAATTCCTGGTTCTTTGAACAGCTTATGGCAGCTCAAGATGCTCCGCTTATCAATCAGAACAATGGTAGAACGGGGAGACCTACTGCAGCTGTGTTTAACACGCCAGAGGGTCTTGCGATTTTTGAATGGTGGAATGCCATGTCCCAAGAAGGCACCATGATTAACACGAAATTTGAGGATTGGACCGCAGCAAGAAACCTGTTCATTTCTCAGAAAGCCGCAATGCTCATGACTTCAACTTCAGATGTAGCTCTTATGATGGAATCTGCAGAGGCAAACGGATTTGAACTTGGCAGTGTTTTCTTGCCTAGACCGGCAGACTCAAAGGCCGGAGGAGCGATTATCGGCGGAGGAAGTCTGTGGTTGATTGATGGCCATCCTGAAGCAGAAACAAGGGCAGCATGGGAATTCATAAAATTCATGGCCGGAACAGAGCAGCAGATTGAGTGGCACAAGGCGACCGGCTACTTCCCAGTCAGGAAAGACTCGGTTGAAAAGCTTGTTGCAAGTGGTTACTATGGTGATTATCCCGATCACCTAACGGCGTTACTGCAGCTGCTGCTTTCTGTGCAAAGCTACAATACAAACGGTGCAATAACTGGCGCTTTTCCTGAGATCAGGACGGTTGTGACCACTGCCATCGAGAAGATGATTGCAGGGGAAATGACACCTGCACAGGCGCTAAAATATGCCGAGGACGGTGCAACAAAGGCAATTCGCGATTATAACGAAGCTAACTACTGATACTTTTCTTTAGTTGGAGCGGGCTGACTGCCCGCTCCGCTTAATGCTGGAGGTGTAGAATGCGAAAGTGGTTACCATACCTTCTGCTGGTACCTACCTTTCTAGTTATTGTTTTATTCATTTATTATCCTGCAGTAGAAGCATTCAGGATGAGTCTCTACAGAGTCTCCACCTTTGGCAACAAAACGACATTTGTGGGAATTCAGAATTACATAAACCTTTTCAACAATGAGCAGTATCTCTCCTCAGTGAAACTAACGGTGGTCTATGTTGGGCTTTCTGTAACACTATCTGTATTCCTCGGCTTCATAATTGCTATGCTCCTTACTCAAAACGTCCCGGGGACGAAGCTTTACAGAACCTTTCTCTTTGCGCCTTATGCTGTTTCTCCGGCGATTGCCGGCACACTGTGGACCTTCCTTCTCAACCCGGTTGTTGGTCATGTCAACTATGCGTTCATGAAGCTTTTCGGAGTTCAGGTCGAATGGTTGACTTCGAAACCGTATGCATTCTATGCCTTGCTCTTCGCCACTGTCTGGAAGATACTGCCTTTCAATATGATATTCTATATCGCGAGTATTCAAAACGTCTCGGGAGACCTTCTCGAAGCTGCAACTCTTGATGGGGCCGGGGTGATGAAAAAAACCTGGAGAATCATCTTCCCCATGGTTTCTCCGATAACTTTCTATCTGGTAATTATGAATATTGTTAGTACGATGTTTTCCTCATTTGCAATAGTAGACGTGATGACAAGAGGAGGTCCTGCAGGGTACACGACAAACATGATTTATAGGCTATATCTGGATGCCTTCACTTTCCAGAAAAGAGGACCTGCCTCGGCTCAGAGCGTAATAATGTTCATGATTATGGTAGTTGTTACTATCATCTACTTTGCCGTTGCAGAAAGGCGAGTTCACTACCAATGAGGTGCGGCTATGAAGAAGTCTACTAGGAAACTACTGAATACAGTGATTATTGAAGTCGTGCTGATTTCGGTCTCTTTCATTTTCATCATGCCGGTGATCTTGGCTATTACAATGAGCCTTCAGCCGCCTCAAAGTGTCTTTTCCTTTCCTCCGAAGTTTTTCCCGACTGCGTTTTATATCAAGAACTACTTCGATGCTTTCAAGACAGTTCCTTTTGCACGCCTTCTTCTGAACAGCGCAATCGTGTCAACAGCGATTACTCTTGGCAAGCTCGTAACGGGAACGCTTGCGGGATACGCCTTTTCAAACTTTAGGTTCACCGGAAGAGGACTGGCCTTCGGTTTTCTGTTTGCAACGCTCTTTCTGCCGGCAGAGACGATAATGATAGTTCCTCTCTTCTCGCTTATGAACAGATTTGGATGGGTGAATACATATTGGGCCCTTACTATTCCGTTTATGGCCAGCGCAACAAACACTTTTCTGATGAGACAGCAGTTCATGACGATTCCCCTTTCTCTGGAGGACGCTGCAAGGATCGATGGTGCCGGACCGATCAAATACTTCCTCAAAATACTCTTGCCTCTTTCAAAATCGGTTATCGCAGGCTCCGCGATCATAAACTTCGTTTATTCATGGAATATCTATCTCTGGCCGTTGATAGTCACAATGGAAGACAAAATGAAGACAGTCCAGATCGGAGTCAAGATGCTAATTGATGCCGAATCTGCGAACAATTGGGGTATTATTATGGCCGGCACGATGGTTGCAGTGATTCCCACATTACTGGTCTTCTTCTTGCTGCAGAACCTCTTTGTGAAAAGCCTCGTCGGCACAGGCATAAAGGAATAAGTCGACCAGGAGCGCGCATAAGATAAGCAAGAAAAAACAGATAAAGTTCCGTGTTATATCAACTTCTTCAGGGAGAATAGAGAAACGATAGATCTCTTGACATCTTCTGCAGCAGAGCAAAACAGTGCTTAATGCAAAGCGACAAAGCGAGACCTCTCTTGGTTCTTCTGCTTTCAGGGTCTAGTCTTCTTTGGCGCTTTTTGCGCCAGTCAGATTCGATATCGAGTCGTTGAGTATGAAATACTTCGACGCAGCTATCTGCTGTATGGAATCTTTATATCCGTCCAGGCAACTGAAAGGAACTATCTCTATACCGCTCTTCCTGTCAATTGCTTTGCTGTTCTTAAGTATTCCATCGCTTGACATTATGAAGACCCTATTATCGTCTATGAATGATCCCTCGGGGACGTAATGGGTGAGAGCGGCGAACCCAAACGAGATGTTTAGTAGATCCCTTCCAAACAGAATCCCATTTCGTTCCACTATTCCCATAAGATTGAGAAGTGTCGGGAACAGATCAATCTGTCCTCCTACGGTAGAGCTAGTTACCTGGATTTCGGAACCGGGTATGTGAAAGATCAGAGGTATGTTCATAGCCTGTGTGAAATCGTATTCTGTTTTCAAGAGTTCGGTAAGTATGTCCTTGTTTTCCTTGTTGAACGGGTATAGACCCGCATGATCACCGTAAAGGACGATCACGGAATCCTCGTAGAGACCTGATTCTTTCAGCCCCTCAACGAAATGACCGAGCGCTTCATCCGCGTAATGAACGGACTGAATATAGTTACCAAAAAGCGTGTCTTCATGTTCGGGCAGCAAATTCAGTCCCCTCAGTTCTTCTGGCATATCGTATGGATTGTGGCTTGTAAGCGTTACTATGAAGGCAAAGAACGGTTCCTCAAGAAGCCCTAGATGCTCCAGAGTTTGTCTGAAAAGAGAGGAATCACTAAGCCCAAATCCGATGATCTCGTCGCTTTCCATGTCTTCAAGGCTTACGAAATCCGAAAACCCTAATGAAGGGTAGATATTCTCTCTGTTCCAGAACCATCCGTTGTTTCCATGAAATGCAACTGTATGATACCCTTTTGATTTCATTAGTGAAGGCAAAGCATAGAAGCTGTTGCTTTCTCTTGTCTGATAAACGGAAACCTCCCCAAGAGCGTGCATTGAGTTGAGCACAACAAACTCGCAGTCAGATGTATTGCCAGCACCTATTTGCTGATAGATCTCCTCGAAGTAAATCGAATCACGTGAGACAATCTTATTTATATTAGGAGTTACTTCCTGCCCATTGTACTCAAAACCTACCAAGAAGTCCTGAAATGACTCTAGTTGGATCATGATGACGTTCCTATCCTTTGCAACGGAGAAGTATTTTCCCTTATCGGCCATCTTGTTGATATAGCCTTCGTAAGAGACCCTTTCATCAACTTCTATTCCTCTATCAACTCCTGGAATCGCTCTTACCAGGTCGAACATGTGATAGGCAAACACCCCATATCTGTTGAAGACAAAATAAGGCTGCAAAGACTCTGACGAGAAAGGGATGAGCAGACTAATGAGCAGAATTATCGTCACAAGAGTATCTGGATACCCCGGTTTTCTTACTGTTCCTTCCGAGGCTCTCAAAGTCTTCTTCCTTAGATACAGTCCTATTGGAATCAAGTCGACAATGAAGATAAAGCTAATAGGATTAAGGACATACATAATGCTTTCTCTTACGGCTCCAACATGGCCTACATGAATGAGCTCCTTAACTGAAGGTAGAAATCCGAAATACTGGAAGTATATGAAATCTACGAATAGTATACACGAGATTATGCAGTAGAGTAGGAAGAACTTTCCCCTGAATACAATCCAGAAAAGCAGCATCAAGAACGACATCCATGCTAGTGTTCCAAGCAATATCGATGCTCTTGCAAGCTCTGCAGTATAACCGTAAAATATCAACGATTTTATTAGGATCAGAACGATCATAACGGTAATTGTTTTGGTTGTCCATTGATGAATCCTTTTCATGCGAATCGCATCCTAAACTCAGATTTTTGCGGGCAGTAGAATTATACTAATTTACGCCGAAACGTTCAATGCGTCGATATGATGGCACAGAGTTGCATAATCCAAAAAGCAGGAGGATGATTATGGATGTGTGACGAATTACATTTCTTCGCAGATGGATTTGACTCGGAAAGCCCCTATTCTTCAGTGAAGGAGAATAGAGAACTCGAACTTGTCTTCGGGTTATATGATGGCAGGACAATTCTTGAGAAAATCTGTGGTCTAGATGAATCTAGTCCGCTTTTTAATGAGATTTCGCGGGCAGGAGAAGACATTGACAGATTATCCTCAGTTCTTGGTGTGGAGGATCTTTCCTCTATCATCCTCAGCGCGCATCCTAGGAGGGAAGTTGACTTCGCGTTTTGCTCAGAGGTTCTTGACAAGGGCAGGTATTATCTGGGTCATGCGGAAAGGAGCGATGAAAGTCTCGTTTCGGTAGTGTTCGAGGAGCTCGAGCACTACTTGGCAAGATACAAGAACCGGGAACGCCTATTCGCTAACCTGGTCAGAATCTTGGAGAATTCTCCCGTTGCCCTTTGCTTTTACGACAGCAACTTTGACTCTGTATTCTTCAACAAGAGAGCGAAGGAAGCGGGTTTTGACATTTCCGCCTTATCGGTTTCGTCTGAAGGGAAGCCCTTCATTGAGTCTGTTGGATCAGAAGAGACCAAGAGATATTTCAGGAGCCTCATTGTCGACTTTCAGTGGGATGGTTCGCATACGGGCCGGGCAAAGTACTCGGTCGACATAACAGATAGCGAAAGAGCTAAGCTTGAGCTTAAGAAAAGCAGGAACAAGATCAAGAAGCTTCACGAAATAGCTCTGAAGCTTTCAAAAGCCGATAGTGAGGAAAGGGTGTACGACCTCATCGTGGAAGCTTCGCAGAAGATACTGGAGTTCGATGTATATAGTCTCGATATTGTGGAGGGGGATTTTCTGGTAGTAAAGAGAGTTACAAATTCCGTTCCCGATAAAGGGGATGATTGCTACAACAAGCACGAGGGAATTGCCGGAAGAACTCTGAGGGAAGGCAAGACACTTGTCTTCCCGGATATCTCAATAAGCATCGAGGCAAAACCAAAAAGCAGTGATTATCGCTCTGCTTTGAGCATTCCAATAGGCAACTTCGGTGTGTTTCAGACGATTTCTACCGAGCTTGACGCTTTTGATAGTGAAGACGTAGAGCTTGCAGAGATTTTGGCCGCTCATGGGGCCGAAGCCATCAATGGAATAAGGAACAGAGGAGAGATCACAAGACTCACTTACAATGATCCTCTGACGGGAGCACTCAGCAGGAATGGTCTGGAGAAGTTCACTTCTGTAGAGATTGAAAAATCAATCAGACACTCTGTACCCTTGTCGCTAATGATGCTCGACATTGACGATTTCAAAGGGATAAACGACTCTTTCGGTCACGTTTATGGTGACTCGGTTCTCTCCTGGTTGGTAGAGTCGGTTAGAATGATTATCAGGAGTACCGATCAGGTTATTAGATGGGGAGGCGATGAGTTCTTGATTGTCTTGCCGGAAGTAACTCTGGAGGGAGCGGAATCTATGGCGGAGAGAATACTTGACCACTTGAAGAAGAGAACCATTGAAGAAAGGGCAGAAATAACCGTCAGCATTGGAATTACCAGCTTTCTGGGTGATGGGGATGATATTGACCGTATGATACACCGCGCCGATTCCGCATTGTATGAAGCCAAAAGTAAGGGTAAGGACCGCTTACGCGTTTTCAGAGAGAGTCAGAGCTAAATAGAAGGGACTGTTCTCACGATCGAAAAGTTGCCATCGGGACCCTCTTCAAGGTAGACAGAAATCCTTATGTCCTTTATCCAGTTTCCCTCGCGAGAACCCAACGAATTCCACTTGCAGCTGTCGATATCGAGAGGCTTAATGGAAATCGATGCGGTTAGTATGGCTATACCGTTGGATTCCTCATGGACCTTCATATTCTCAATTAAGAATCCCGTCAGTCTCGACTCCGGAGGAAGCCCACGATCTTCGTATCGCTTCATGTATTCACGAAGAAGAGAACTGCCGGTTTCTCTTATGCTTGCCTCGCGAGCAAAGGAGCTTTCTACAGAAGAGCGAAACAGAGTGTCGCCGAAGAAAAGCACAGTACCTAAGAGAACTGCCTGCAAAAGGATTATCAGATAGATCCATCTGTGATCTTCCACTAAAAATCATCTCCTCTGACTCCTGACAAAGATCTCTACGCGTAGATTATACCTCATTTGTCTGTCTTATCAGAGTTCACAACAGTTAGTCAAGCACGACCAGCTGAGCAAGAGCATCACTTAGTTATTAGCCTTTTCCCTTTGAACTAATGAAAGTCATAGTCTGAAAAAGGCTGGGGCTTAAAAAACTCAAGCCTTAAAAACGGCAAGAGTTAAATTGCACAAGAACTTCTTCTCAAATCTAGCTGATTGACTTCAGCACCTGCCTAGCCCAGTTGACGCTAGCGTTGGCCGCATAATTGACGCCAGATCCGATTGGATCGTAGAAATCAACAGCTCCAATTATCTTGTTGGCCGATAGTTTGCTAATCATCTCCTGAAAAACTATCCCCATAAGGCCCTCATGAGTGCAGAAAAGAGCTATCTTCTTTTCAGAGAGATTTGCTTCTTTTAAAAAGCTCTCCATCGGTGGTGCGTAGCTCATCGCCCAGACAGGCGAACCAAGGAATATCAGGTCATATTGATTCGGATCGATCGAATAGGGTTCAAGCTCAGGCACGGGATCCATGCTGACGCTTTTGCCTTCCCAGATATACCTGACCTTTCTTCCGCCCTTCTTCTCTATAGGTCTTAGCTCTAGCAAATCTGCATTCGTTTCGTTGGCTATAGACTCTGCAATCGATTTAGTACTCTCATCGTGAGAGTAATAGACAACGAGAATCTTCTTATCATCTTCATTAGGCATAAATCTTACCTCCTATATCCGACTATTATTCTCGTTATTATTCTCTCACATATTTCCTTTTCTTCCAAGTGGTTTCCTTTCTCTTTCGAATACTACTCTTGGGTGAATCTCATTTCCGCGTACTTAGTTTTGAAACCCATCTTCTCATAAAGGAATCTTGCAGGATTATTCTGCTCGACATGCAAGGCGATATCTCCGTTGCATAATCTCTTTATCTGTTTGATGAGCTTCTTTCCGATGCCGGTACCTCTTGCCGTTTTGTCGACAGCAATATAGACCAATATGTGTTCAGGAATGTACCCCTTCATTCCGGTATCGTTGATAACCGAAACACCGAGAACCTTTTCCCCCTCCATGGCCGCCAAAACAAATCCGCCTTTTCCTTCTTCGTTAGAGAAAGCGTAATCTATGGATCTTCTTATGGCCTGTCTATCGTCACCGTACTCTTCCAAATGCTTGTGAAGGAATTCGACGATTCTGCCTATTCCTATATCACTCTCAACTTTCTCTCGATTCTCAAGTCGTTTGATCGTTATTTTGTCGGTTTTTGTTAGCAACTTCAAAGAACCACCTCCGTGTGAAATAGCTATTCGTTTGTATAACCAACACCATTATAACATCGTCAATTGTTAACGTGTGTAAAGTCCTATTATGAGGATTTCCGTTATCCGGAGTGATTAGCAGTTATCCTTAGACGTGTAAGATATTGTTCATATTGACTAGAATACCAACCAATAACAACTCCCATCGGGCCTTCGATCGATCAAACCGTATTCAATCAGATATCTCCTAAGAAGAGCGTAGTCATCATGGAACTTTCTCAGATTCTCATTTGTCTGTTCTTCGGTATACTTCACACCTGGCTTGAAGACTTTAGCAATCTCTCTCAGGACAATCACTCTGTCCTTTTCTCTCTTTGGAAATCTCGCCAATTTCCGGTCTTCACCGAAGAATCTCGCCACTCTTTCATTGCGCTCGGCCTCGGTCACAGCATATCGTTCATCGATCATGGTGGCGTTTCTATGTACGTCAACAATTCTGTCTTCCTTGCCGACGCTTCTTTCCATCATAAGATGGAGTACGAGGAAGATTTTTGCCTGCCTTGCCTTTTCCTTCAACCTAAAGCGATAATTTCTAACAGTTGACTGACTAAGGCTTAGTTCTCTTGCGATCTCCTTATCACCCATGCCCTTGTAGAATAGCCGCATCAAGGTCTGTTGTTGTTCAGATAGGCCTGTGTACTTGCGATCGAGTTCCAATAGGGTACTAAAGGCCGACCCGTGGCAGGAAGAAATATGTTCATTTACTGCCTTCTCGGCATCCATCAACAGATCGTTACTGCTTTTGAAGACAATACCCTTTTCGAAGGTCTTCCCACAAGCAAGACAGACAAATGAATCGTTAAGGAGTTTGTAGCCGGCTTCAAGTTCTTCAATGCTGCTATCCCAGAAAAGCTCCGATGATTCCATTATCTCACCTCCCGAATAAGAGTATAAGAGAAAAACAAGGTTTTGCAAACAATGTAGAGCAATGTTTACTTATATATAGACAAAAGAAGGATTATCAAATGTAATGGGTAATCATCTGGAGATGACTGACTGTGATCTGATCGTTCACTCTACCTCGGTGAAAGTACTCAGATCTCTACAGACAGCACTTCCTTGCTATATGTTGTGGTGAAACCAGCATCTTCGTAGATGCGTTTTGCCGCGAGACGGTCAGAAGTAACAGAGAGCAACGCCTTTCTTTTCCCGGCCTTCCGGAGATAGTCAAGGGCATTAGAGACCAGTGCCCGCGCGAGACGCTTTCCTCTCCATTTTTCAACGACAAAGATCTCTTCCGTGAAACAGTATTCGTTGTTCAGTCTGTCAGGATAGATCATCACACTGCCTGCAATTGAGCTTTTGCCGTCCAATGCTGCAAGGATCACTCCCTCTTTCTTCCAGTAAGGTCTGTTGAAGAAGTAGTGGAGATACTTGTACTCGAGCGGCGAGTCAGGGAAACACGATTGCTCTGCACGTAGATAATTGATAATCTCAGGTTCCTTTCTGGGCCTAAGTCTTGACATTGATAGACCTTCGGGAAGTGGATAAGAAACGACTTCATCCTTCAAGTCTCTTTCCATGTAATTGAAATCCTTCCATCGAGTGAACCCCAAAGACGAGAAGAAATCTCTCTTTGTCTTTTCGCTTTCGGCAATCCTTACACAGATTCTAGTTCCAGCTGCAGGAAAAAAAGAGTTTGTGGATTCGGAGATCAAAGGGAGTGAAGCCTCGAACAGAAGTGACATCAAGTTGGTAGCGGGAGAGTCGGCTACATTTATGTCGAGCCATATGTGATGAAAGTGAACTCTTGAGAAGTTCTGTCGGGAAAGAAATCTGGAGAAACCGAGCACTCTTCTTTCGTTTATGGCCAAAAGAATGTTTTTTCTCCCATTTAACAAGGGGTTCTTGAGATCATCCGCGGTGAACCTCTCCGCATAGGGGTGATCTTTCTCGTAACTGCACTGAATGGCTAACATCTGATCTGTGTATTCTTTAGAGTAGCCGACTATTCTCACAAAATCGCCTCCGTGAAACCGAGAAGCATTCGCCGCTTCATAGGATTCTGATAATCACCACTTACATTATAAGTATATTGGAATTTGAATTCGTGCTCAGCTTAATTCATCATAGTTCATTTTCTCGAGAACCAGTCGGATAACTCTGAGGTAAAAGTGGCATAATATATAAATAATAGAATCTATTAGAGTCTTTCAAGTACACCAAAGCAGATAAAGATGACAGGGTGTGATGAGATGAAGGGAAACGGAGGCTCTAGTAGATTTGCTAGTATTCTGATGCCCGGAGGTGGACCTCTTATGTTCTTTGGTAAGAAAGAAGTGGCGATTATTCAGCTTTTTCATGAGCATCTGGATTTCATCTCAAGAACTCTCGAAAACCTTGAAAAGGTATTCATTTCCATCCAGAATGATGACCTATCTTCTGTGGAGATCTATTCGGAAGAGGTACGAAAAATGGAATCGGCCGCCGATGCAAAGAGACGCGAGATGGAAAACGCGATGTATCAGGGTGCTTTTCTTCCAAACTTCCGCGGAGATTTTCTTGGTCTGGCGGAATCCTTCGATAAGGTGGCCAATGAAGCAGAGAATGTCGTTGACCAGATTGAGCTGCAGCGTCTTGTGATCCCGGCAGAACTGAAGGCCGATCTTCTAAAACAGTTACAGCTTGCTGTTGAGACATATGAGACATCAAAGGAAGCGGCTATCAATCTCTTTCAAGAGCTAAGCATTGCCGAAGAGAAAATCAAGGAGACTGAACGACTCGAAAACATTGAAGACAGTCACGAGCGAGCTCTAGTCAAGAAGATCTTCGAGATGAATTTGTCCCTCGCAGAGAAGAGGCAGCTCCGGGAACTTGTTCTATCAATAGGTGATATTGCGAATCTCTCTGAAGACTGTTCCGACAGAATGGAAATTATCGTGCTCAAGAGAAGGGTTTGATCAAAAGAGAGCTCTGATAGCGTTAATCGAAAGGTACAGCCCAACTGAAACTAGTCCAGCGATCAAAGGGGTCTGTAGCCAACCAAGAACGATGTTTCGAAGGATTTTGTAGTTGATGTTTGTCGAGCCTCTTGCCAGTCCAGCACCAATTACTGCACCAACGATTGCCTGTGAAGTTGAAACAGGGACTCCAATTAAAGCGTAGATCCATACCGTAATTGCCTGGGCGAGAACAGCTATTACGGCCGAGAAGTGATCTAGCTGGATAATCTGCTTTCCAACAGTGTACATGACCCTCTTGCTGAAAGTCAACACGCCTAGGCCGATGCTCAATCCGCCTACGAGAGCGGCGACTTCCAGGGGTATGATTCCGGCATACGGTCCAGTAACATTTGCAACATTGTTGGCGCCCAGAGCGTAAGAGCCATACGCGCCAATGATCAAAGCTCCTACCTTCAGAGACAAGTCCTGGGCCTGGATAGTCTTTATTCTTCGAAAGAATACCGCCGAGATCTTATAAAGGAAGAACGCACCTGCAGCGGCTCCTATGGGTGTTGTTACCCAGCAAATGACCACCTTTGTCAGTACTGACCAGTCTACAGTGGAATTCAGAATTCCGATTCCGAGAATCGCTCCCATCATTGCCTGAGATGAAGAAGAAGGAATTCCCAAATATGTCATTACAATCATGGAAAGAGCGGCTCCTATGGTACTTATTGAAGCAGTAAGAAGCGTCTGGGTGCTTACACTCGAGATCGTTTCAAGACCTCGGGAACCCTCAAGCAGTGAACCGATTAGTATGAATATCGCCGACAACACGACCGCAACACGATATTTCACAAGTCCCGAAGTAACCGCCGTACCGTATACATTCGCAGCGTCGTTTGCCCCTAATGCCCAGCCAAAAACAACTGCCGGAATTATCGCAAAGAACATATTAGCCTCCATAGGGAGAAAGAAAAGTTGATAGATTATATCACGGTATTACATAGATTCGAAGCCATCTTTGAGAGATCGGGCAGAAAGAGACGAAGGTAGCAGAAACTGAAGGGAAATCCATTGGAGAATAGGCGGAATTCAGAACTCGATGAATAAGATCTCGGGAGGACTTGCCAGTCTTCCGGGAAACCAGCCGCCTATACCTCTAGTAACGAAAATCTTTGTTCCGTTTGTTTCGTAAAGCCCGCGATAGTAATCGCCACTAAAACCTCTAGAGCTCTTCAGGATGATTTCTGTAAGCCAGGGTATGTAGAATTGACCCCCGTGAGTGTGTCCTGCCAGCACAAGATCGAATTTTTCAAGAATGTCAGGATGTTCTTCGAGCATATTAGGTGCATGGACCATGAGTATCTTCAGATCATACTCATCATCAGGAAGGAACTTAGTCCACGAGAAGTAATGATGGGACGGAGTGCCCGTCAATCCCAGCTTTTTTCCTGCAATTTGAATCACAGTCGAGCGGGTATGAATCACGTTTATCCCCAGCTCCTCGTAGATCTTCCCCATGACATCTGTCTCGGATTCCTCCCAGTTTCCATATACGGCATAAACGGGCGCTATTCTGACTAGTTGCGAAAAGTAATTCTTCATAAACTCCATATCTGTATAAGGAGACAAAACATCGCCCCCAAATAGAATCAGATCTACACCTTCGTCGACGAGCCTTTCAAGAAGATGATCGTGAATGGGTTTCTTCATCCAAATGTGAATATCGGCAAAGAAGGCAATTTTCGCCGAAGGTTCTTCCGAGAACGTAAGCCTTTCGATCGTCAGAATGTTTGGTTCTATCAAAAAAATGTAGGCGATTATGCCGGCAACAATTAACCAGATCTTCCAATGCTTCAAAAAACCATTCCCTCATAAAGTTGTGTCATGCGAACCGATTCTACATGATTATTCAGCAGTCGGTTCAGGCAGTCACTAAAATAACCGTGATTTCTTCTTTACAAGCACCCTACCTTTCCATTTCGTAGCTCCACAAAGGTGAGCAACTATCGAATGGAATCCGATAATTGATGAGACGAGTGTGATCAGCGGATACAGAATAATCACCAGGGGCCTGAGTGAAAACTTAACGCTGGCGAGAAGCCACATACCGAATGAGAGTGTCAGACTAATCAGAGACAGAATCCCGGCGGACTCTGGAACGGCGGCTCCAAGAATGAATAGTAAAGCTACAGTGAGAGGAAAGAAATCCAAAGTAAGCATCCAACCCCAAACAAAGGCAGCGGGGACTATTCTGTAGTCAAACAGGGAGAAGTAATTCTTGAGAAAGCCCAAATATGCGGCTTTGAATCCATCGTACATCTTGCACTCTACAAGATCTGAAGCATCGTACAGTCTCCACTTCATCCCAGCCTTCTTTATCAGCCTGCCAAGAGAGATATCATCGACCCCGTGGTCCTTCACGGCCTCATGGCCTCCGATTGAGAGATAGGATAGCCTCCTGAACATCATGAACTGACCGCTGGCTGCCGCGAGTGATTTGCACCTCTTGCCATACGCGATAATGAGTGGAAAGATCGAGAAGACACTGTGAATCATAAATGGTATAGTTATCAACTCACCCAGCGTGTCGGTCTTCTCCTTAACCACGGCCGTCAACAGATCTGTTTTTTCTCTAATCATGACGCTTACAGCGTGTGAAATTGTGGGGGAAGCGTGAACGGTATCGGCATCTGTGAAAAGGAGGATCTCTCCCTTCGCTTCTCTTGCAAGCTGGTGGCATGCCCAGTGCTTCCCAAGCCATCCTTCTGGCAAAGCTTCTCCCTTAATTACTCTGAGGTTGTTAAACTCACTTCTCATTGATTCAAGGATTTGGAGTGTTGCGTCGGATGAGCTATCGTCGAGTACGATTAGTTCGAGATTGCGGTAATCTTGATTAAGAAGGGAGTAAACGCACCTCGAGATGTTTTTCTCTTCGTTTCTGGCAGGAATCAGTACTGAAACCAGAGGGCCATGCAGAACCCTTTCGAAACGGCTGATCTTTTTCATCAGAATCGCGTTAGAGACTGAAATTAAAAACATCATACCTAGGAAGAGAGCAACTGAAACTGACTGGGAGAGAAGAGAGGTCATTTTTCCTTCCTCCGAAACCTGAATGCTATGGGAAAAGCAAGCTGATCCCTGTGTTTGAAAGCAAGGATTGTTGTGTTTATTGTCCAAATTGAGATAGCAATAACGTCCTTCTGAACGACGAGAAAGATCAGGAGGCCGCACATGCTAAGAATTACCTTCCAGCCATCGGTCCTGGGATTAATGACGAATGAGAATAACAACATAAACGCTCCGATTATTGAAGGTCCGACCCATTGGGTTACACCTGACCAGATGCCGAAAGAGACTGCTACAGCCTTACCTCCATTCATTCGCAGAAAGGGTGAAAAGGCGTGACCCAGAACCGGAGAGACTGCGACGGGTACTATCTCCCAGCCGGAAATTCCTCCAATCGAAAGGGCGAGCAACACGGGAAGATACCCCTTGAAGTAGTCGAGCGCCATCGCAAACAACCCAAGTGCTAGTCCTGCTCCCCTTATCACATTGGAACATCCCGGGTTGCCGTCGCCAATCTCCCTGATCTTCTTACCGGTCGTCTTCTCGTAAATCATTTTAGAAAACATTATTGAGCCTGAAAAAAAGCCAATGAGAGTCCACAGGATGAACATCAAATCTTCCTCCGGCATAGAGCATATTACTTTCCTCATCTTAATGCCCCGAATGCTTGACGAGGAGAGATCTCTCCTCTTGTTGACAGTCCAAACTTCTTTCCGAGCTACGATTTCGCTTATGACTTGGTATCTTCTTCTAAACAACTTACAAAGGAGAGAGCCACTTGTATGTCGACTGAGCCCAGGATTCACGATATCAACTCTCTGCTTCTATTGAACCATGAGAAGTCAATTATACATAGCAAACCGGGCAAAGCGCTTCTTCTTGAGAGCGAATAGCTTGATTTCTGCAAGACCTGAAGTAAATGATAAAATCTCATCGAATATCGGAAAGGATGGTAAAGATGA